>NZ_QXNY01000004.1:0-521 GCF_003572205.1 Algihabitans albus | reverse complement strand
TGAGCGAGCGCCTGACCCTGATCGAGGGCACGCTGGGCAAGGCCTTCGGGGTGGTCGGCGGCTACATCGCCGGCTCGGCGGCGCTCTGCGACTTCGTGCGCTCCTACGCCAGCGGCTTCATCTTCACCACGGCGCTGCCGCCGGCGATCGCCGCCGGGGCGGTCACCTCGATCCGCCATCTCAAGGCCAGCGAGACCGAACGCACGCGCCAGCGCGCGCGGGTGGCCGAACTGCGCGCCCGGCTCGACACCGCCGGCATCCCGCACCTGGACAACCCCAGCCACATCGTCCCAGTGATGGTGGGCGATCCCGTCCTCTGCAAGCGGATCAGCGACCTGCTGCTCGACGACTGGGGCATCTACGTGCAGCCGATCAACTACCCCACCGTCCCGCGCGGCAGCGAGCGGATGCGCTTCACACCCGGACCGCTCCACAGCGACCAGGACCTCGACAATCTCACAACAGCCCTCACAACCATCTGGAAACGCATGGACGTGATGCGGAAGGTCGCCGCCGCGTAA
>NZ_QXNY01000002.1:1025644-1111282 GCF_003572205.1 Algihabitans albus | reverse complement strand
AGACCTCATAACCCGGCCCACATACGGCAACAGGTGACGGCAGGGTGGCAATTCTCGCGACTGTTGAACACCATGCCGATGGTGGTTTCCCGCGGGAGTGACGTCAGTTCGCCTTGCGGCGGCTGAAGTCCTCCCTGTGGGGTAGCTGTTTCCTGACCGATAGGGAGGATTGAGGGTGTCGCATTCCGAATTGATTGCGCTCGCCGGTTTCGCCGTCGCCGCCATTGCCATGCTGCTCGTCACCCAGACGAAGGAACGGGTCTCCTTGCCGGCCTGGCTCATCCCGGCGGCGGTCGTGATTCCCTTCGCGCTGTGGACCGGTCTCGCGATCGTCGAGGAGGGGCTTTTCGGCTTCTTGCCGATGCTCGTTGGATCCCAGTGGGGACTGCAGGTCTGGTTCGATCGCTGGATGAGCGTGACGGCGGCCTTCTTCCTTCTCCAGAACCGCGCGCGGGCGGCCGGCATGAAATCGGAGGTCTGGGTGCTCGCCGTTATCTTTACCGGCAGCATCGGATTGTTCCTGATGCTGGCTCGGACGGTCTACCTCGAGCGTAAGGCGGCAGTCTGAGCCCGATGAGGCGTGACTGCCGGGTGATTAACGGCTGCCGGAGGCAGTCCTCATCGGTGCGGGGGATGCCGGCAGACTGACCTCGTTGTGCGCGCGCACCGCAGCTTCTGACCGTCCGCCAGCCGCAGTTCGTAACGGTGGACCTGGCGCAGCGCGGTCGTTTCGTTCGACTGCGGCTGCGCGCCGAGGATCCGAGCGGCCTCTGCCACAGTCTGTGCGAGAGCGCAATCGACTGTCTGGTGGTGCAGGGCGCGTCCCCGCCTCAGCCTCAGTCCCAGGCAGAGCCGGCGCCACCCGCGGCGGCGAGTCAACCGGCTCCGCGCCGAACGGGGGCGTAGCGGTCCGCGGCCCCGACGGGCGTATCACCGTCGTCGAGCCGGGGACCCTTGCGCGCCCTTCGTCCTGCGCGGCATCGCTTGCACCCAGCCGGCGGTCGGCAACCAGCGCTGCGTCACTTGCTTCCCGTGAACCCGGCCATAGCGGCGCCATGACCTGAAAGCGCACCGGTGATGCGACGCCTTACCGGCTCAGATCGAACGGATACCGGAAGTTTCGGCCAATGGCACCGCTTGCGAGCAGTTGCCGAGACCCTGATCTGCAGAGCATGCAAAACCAGATCATTCGCTAAGGCGTTAATGATTTGATAGGCTGGCGATCTGACAAGCGGCGGAAAGCCGCGCTGCGCAGCGGGAGGAAAGATGCAGACGTCGCGTGAGACCCCCTATGTCGGCTTGCCGCGGGAAAAGACCTTCGAGACGGTTCAGACGGCCGAGTATTTCCAGGCTCTCGAGAATTTCACCCGGACCTTCTGTTTTACCGGAGACGACCGGGTCGTCTTCCTGGCCGACCGGACCATCGACCCGAAGGTGATCCAGGCGATCTGCGGCCTGGCGCGCGCACGCGGTACGGAGCCGATGGTGGTCATGAGCCACACGACCCAGCACACGGAGATTCCGGAGGAAATCAAGCCGATCCTGGAGACGGCGACCTTCGTGATCTCGACCTGGTTCTGTTCGATCATCGATCCCCTTTGCATCGCACTGCGCAAGGGCGGCCAACGTTGGGTGAAGATCACCTACTTCCGCGATCTGGAGCTGTTGAAGACGCCGCAGGCGCGCTTTCCCATCGACATCGTCGGTGAGATCATCCGGCAGACTGCGGCGCTCTATCCGGAAGATCAGGTCTTCGACCTTCGCTTCACTTGCCCGCACGGCTCCGATCTGCGGATCAAGTTCACGCAGGAGATGCGGAACAATCTGCTGCGCTCCAATCGCTGGCGCGGTCGGATGACGCCGGATGAACCGGGCGCCTACGTCCACTACCTGCCGACCCACGGGCCGAACCTCTACGACCGCACGGCGCTCGACAACGACGACGGCGTGGTGGCCGAGATCGACGGTGTGGTGATCCCGCAGTGGGCGGTCGGCTTCGAAAAGCCCTTCGACGAGCGCTTCGAGGTCGTCTTCGCGCGCGACCGTATCACCGGGGTCCGAGGGGATGGCGACTTCGCCGCGATCTTCCGGGATATGCTGACTGACGGGCAGTTGATCGAGTTGGGCTGCGGCTTCAACCCCAAGGCGCCGCGCTACACGGTCTACCCGGCTGGCTCGAACTCCCCGGGTGCCTTGCATTGGGGGATCGACCTGGCCGGGCCCTCCGACTATATCCGCCGGGTCATGCCGCAGTGGGAGGAGCCGCCGGTGCACATGGACCTGATCAACTACAACATGACCGTCACCGCGGGGAACACGACGCTGATCGACGGCGGCTTCCTGAAATCTCTGGAGGCGCCGTCCGTCGTCGAGATGGCGTCTCGCTACGGCGACCCCGTCGATCTGCTGCAGAACTGGCCCGACTGAGACCTGGCGGCCTCACAGCGCGCGCCAGATCAGCGTTGCGCCGATCACCGTCAGGAGGACCAGAACCAGGCGGCTGAAGAGGTCCTGCGGCAGCCGCTGGCGCAGATGCTGTCCGATCCAGAGACCGACGCCGACAGGGAGCAGCGCCAGCGCCGACAGAGCCACCTCAGGCAGGCCGAAGAGGCTGAGCCAGGCCATCGCCGCATAGAGCGGCAGGGTGCCGGCGAAGTAGATCAGCGCGATCGCCGAGACAAAGCTGGTCTTAGGCATTTTCAGGGCGACGAAGTACATCACCACCGGCGGGCCGAAGAAGGACGACAGCCCACCCAACACGCCGGCGGCGAAGCCCAGTGGCGGCCCGATCCATCGTTCGGCCGAGAGGGGAATGGTCAGGCGACCGCCGACCAGGTTGAGCAGCGCGAAGACGATAACCAGGCAGCCCAGGAACAGGGACAGGCGCCGTTCGTCGATGGCGGCCAGGAGATGCGCCCCGATCAGGATGCCGCAGACAAGCGCTGCCAGGAGCGGCCAGAAGCGGGCCACGGCGGGGCGCAGGCCGCCTCCGACGTTCATCTGCACAAGGTTGCTGATCAGCACCGGCAGGCCGAGGACCGCGATCGCGGTCGGGACCGGAAGCTGCATCGCCAACAGCGGTACCGAGACCAACGGCAGCCCGATGCCGATAGTCCCCTTGACGGTACCGCCGAGCAGGAGGGCCGCGAAGCACCAGGCCAGTGTCGCCGTCGACAGCTCAAGTACAGCGGTCATTCTACGGTGCCGGCTGCCTGCCCGGCCCTCTACCGGGCGTCAGAGTGGATAGACGATACTGTTGGGGACCAGATCGTTGTCCAGCACGACGATATGCTCGCGCAACCGCAGGACGCCATCGGTTTCTTCGACCAGCCGGTCGCGGTAAAGACCGGTCGCGAAGACCCGGCTGGGCTCGTCGATCATTGTTTCGAACACGGCGAAGCAGGCTTTTGTCTCGATCTCGCCTTCGCTGCCGCCGCTGCAGCGGATGTTGGAGACCAGGTGGCGCATCACGCGCGGTGTGTAGGTGTTGATGCCTTGCGCCGCCGAGACCCGATCCTTCAGCATGCCGCGGCTTTCGGCACGGACTAGCGCCAGGGGCCAGCCCTGCTGCCAGTTCTCCTGCGGCAGCACGCGATACTGTCCGTCTTCGGTGAAGAGGTCCGGCCAGACCTCGAGGCGCTGCGGATCGTCGGCGATTTCAACGTAGCGGGCGTAGAAGTCCTCGACCGCGATCCGCAGAGCCAGATCGTCGGGCAGGGCGCGTAGTTGGGTGGCAGGATCCATGGCCTAGACCCCCATGATTTGTCGGTAGTACTTGTAGAAGGCGCGGATCGCGCTTTCGGTCACCATGTGCGACGTGTCCTCCGTGTCATGCCCGCCCATCTCGATGACGCCGCTGGCTTGCGGTGCCTGGGCGATGCCGACCTGGGAGAACTCCATGACCTCGCTGTCGTCGAGCGAGACGTAACCGGCCGGGCCCATCAGATTCGCCTGGCGCAAACGGCGGGTGACCATCGCCTCTTCGTCGTCCTCATAGGCGAAGTAGGTCCAGATCAGGTCGAAGGCGTTCGGGCCGCGTGTCACGAGCTGGCGTATCGCCAGCGTGTTCGACTGCTGCTGCACGATCAGGTTGGGCCAGAGGGTTTGCATGACCACCGTCGCCGTGCCGGGGAACTCGCGCACCGGATCGAGCAGCCGCGGGTCGTTGAGCTGAAGGGTTTCGCGAAAGCTCTTCATGTCCGACAGGTCTTCGGACTTCTTCTGCTCGCCCTTGCGGGAGACCAGAACGGCGTGCCGGCCGCTGGCGTCCATCTCGACGCTCGAGTCGTTGTCCGCCCGGAAGAGACCGAAGGTGACCAGAAAAACATGCAACAGGCTGGCGTGATAGGGATCCTTGATGTTCTCGAACATCAGCTTCCAGTTCGCCGGCGTCCGCTGACGCTGGTAGCCCAGCACCTTCAGCTCGCGGCCGTCGAAGACGCGGTCGAAGTAGCCCAGCATCGCCGCCCCCAGGTATTCCTCCAACGAAGGTACGGCCGGATCGAAGCTGGCGAAGACGACCCCGTGACGCTCGGCCGTGCGCAGCTTGCGCAGGCCGTGGTTCTTCGGGTCGAAGTCCTCCGGCATTCCACCCTGGCGTTTGACGCCGCGGCGGAACGGAACGCCGATCAGGTTGCCCTGCAGGTCGTAGGTCCACTGGTGGTAGGGGCACATGAAGTCCTTCGCCTTGCCCCGATGGGTGCGGCAGAACTGCACGCCGCGGTGGGCGCAGCGATTCTCGAAACCGCGAATCTCTCCGGCCGCGTCGCGCACGATCACCACCGAGCGATCGCCGATGAAGGTGCGCTTGAAGTCCCCGGGCTCGGCCAACTCCGCCGAGAGCGCGACGTAGCTCCAGAAGGGGCCTTGGAAGATCAGGCGCTGCTCGCGGTCGTAGATATCTTGATCGGTGTAGAGCCAGTAGGGCACGCGACTGTACCCTTCCTCCGACCACCGGCGCTCCCCTGCCGAAGGTGCCATCTCATCCATCGCGACGGTCCTCTGTTTTTATTCGATGCTTAACGAGTTCGCGGCTGTGCGACCACAAGCTATTGACGTACTTCGATTCGGGTTGTTCTGTGCAAAGCGAACCGTCTATCCGTGGAGGCCGCTGCGCAGGGGCGCAGGTCGGCCCCAGGATCCACTCCGAGATCAGACTGAAGGCAGAGCAGGCGCGATGAGCGAGTCCGTAAAGAAGCCGTCCCGTCGGAAACCGCAGCGGCCGGTTCTCCACCCGGACGAGAGCATCGGATACCTGCTGCGCGATACCTACCGCTATTTTCAGCGGTTGTTGCAGGCGCGGATCGAGACCTGCGGCATCACCATGGGGCACTGGTTTTTCCTGCGCGTTCTCTGGGAACAGGACGGTCTGACCCAGGCGGAGCTGTCGAAACGGGCGGGCATCATGACGCCGCGGACGGTGACGGCCCTGAACGACCTGGAAAAACGGCGCCTTGTCGAACGCCGGCCACATCCGTCGGATAAGCGCAAGTACAACGTTTTTCTGACCCGCGAGGGGCGTGCGCTGGAACGTCAGCTGCTGCCCTACGCGATCGAGGTCAACCGGATGGCCGCCGCCAGCCTGGAGCCGGCCGAAGTCGTCTCCCTGCGCCACTCCCTGAAGGTCATCCGGGAGGAGCTGCGCCGGAAGATCGAGGATGAGCGCCGCTGAGGCGACGGTTGCAGGCGGGTTCGTCATTTTTAGGTCGATCCCCTTCACTTGGCATCGGTCTGGGAGACCGGTGCCTTTGCCCGCCCGGTGAGGTGATCGACGAGACCGGGCGTTAGCACGACCGCCAGAACCAGGAGGCCGAAGGCCGCTGCCGCCGAGATCAGGGTCGGCACGATCAGCAGCAGACCGGCTCCGGCGAAGAGCAGGCGCGGCAGCGCACCGAGCGGCGCTTTCAGATAGCCCTCGACCGCCACGGCGAGGATCAGCACGCCGGCCAGAGCCGTCGTGCAGGCCAGGGTCACGTTCAGCAGGTCCCCCTGCAGCAGCAGGCCGTCGCCGTAGATGAAGGCGAAGGGCACGATGAAGGCCGTAATGGCCAAACGAACGGCGGTGAAGGCGATGTGCAGCGGGTTGGCGTCGGCGATCGCCGACGCCGCGAAGGCCGCCACGGCGACTGGCGGCGTCATGGCCGAAAGGACCGCGAAGTAGAGCAGGAACAAGTTCGCCTGCAGCAGGCCGAACCCCATTTCGAGCAATGTCGGTCCGACCAGCACGGCGGCCAAGATGAAGGCCGAGGGCGTCGGCATGCCCATCCCCAACAGGATCGATAGGGCCGCCGCGATCACGAGCGCCAGCCCCGCATTGTCGCCGGCCAGCAGGAAGACCAGATCGGCGAACTTGTTGGCGAGTCCGGTCATCGAGATACCGCCGATCACCAAGCCGGCCGCCGCGCAGGCCGCCACCACCGAGACCATGCGCAGGGTCGTTTCGCCGAGCGCGTCCCAGATCTTCAGCAGGCCCATTCGTGTCGAAGGCCGGACCGACGCGACGGCGAGCACCGTGGCCGTCGCGAAGACCGCGACGTAGGTGGGCGAATAGCCCATCAGGAGGGCGATGGTCATGGCCCCCAGCGGCACCAGGAACAGTCCGCCGTTCTGCAACGTTGCGGTCAGTGCCGGCAGCTCGTCGCCGGGTAGGCCCCGCAGACCCAGTTTGAGCGAGCGGAGGTGCACCTGCGTGTAGACGCAGACGTAGAAGAGCAGGGCCGGGACCAGCCCGGCGATGACGATCTCGCGATACTCGATGCCGGTGAACTCGGCCATGATGAAGGCGGCCGATCCCATCACCGGCGGCAGCAGACTGCCACCCGTCGAGGCCGCGACCTCGACGCCCCCGGCCAGACGCTTCGAGTAGCCGAGGCGCTGCATGATCGGGATGGTGATCGAGCCGGTGGTCACCACGTCCGAGGTCGGGCTGCCGGACAGCGTTCCGTAAAGCCCTGAGGAGACCACGGCGATCTTGGCGGGACCGCCGGGGCGCCGACCGGCGATCGCCGCCGCGAAGTTGTAGAAGAATTCGGCGCCGCCGGCTTTGGCCAGGAAGGTGCCGAACAGAACGAAGAGAAAGGCGTAGGTCGCCGCTACACGGATCGGCACGCCGAACAAGCCGTCCGTCGTGAACATCATGATGTCGAGGAAGTGGTTGAAGCTGATCTCGCCGTGGCTCAGCTTGCCGGGCAGCCAATGACCCCAGAGATTGTAGGCCAGGAAGATGGCGACGATCGTCGTCAGCCCCATGCCGACGGTGCGGCGCGTGGCCTCCAGCGTCAGCATCAGCAGTGCCGGCGCGAAGACCATGTCGAGTCCGGTCAGCGGATGCAGCAGCGTGATCCGCGTGATGATCCGCTCGCTTTCGATCAGAAAGTAGGCACCGACCGCCAGCGAGATCAGCGTGAACAGCCAATCGAGCGGAGAGGGCCGGTCGGTCGGGCTGTCCGGAGTGGCGCCGACAGTCAGGAAGACCAGCGCCAGCATGGCCGCCAGGAAGACGATCGTCATGGCAAAGAGATCGACGAACACGATGGTGGTCGTGTAGACCACCGCGATCGCGATCAGGGCCGCGAAACCATGGACCGCTCGGCCCAGCGGGCCCGGCAGTTTGCGGCGCTGGCCGGAGGATGCAAGTCCGGCCAGCGCGCGCTTCACTTCGATCGTCTGCAGAGCCACCTCGGCCTCACATCAAGCCGGCTTCGGAGAGGTAGCGGAGCGCCCCGTCGTGATAGGGGACGACTTTCTGCGCGGCCATGATCTCCGGTGTCAGGGCATTCATCGCCTTGTGCACGCCGGCGATTTTCCCGTGGTTCTCGAACAGCGCCTTGGTCAGGTTGTAAGCGGTCTGTTCGTCCATATCGGCCCGGACCACCAGGGCAGCGCCGAGCGTCACCGTCGCGGCATCCTCCGGCGCCCAGTCGTAGCTGCCGCCGGGGATCACGAAGTCGCTGGTTCCCGTGCGGTCGTTGACCGCGGCCTGGGTCTCCGCCGAGATCGGTAGGAGCTGCAAGTCGATGGCATCGGCCTGCTGCATGATGGAGCGGTGCCGCACGAAGATCGAGTTGAGGGTCATGTCGACCCGTCGGTCTTGCATCAGCGTCGCCTGCTCGCCCGACGCCGCGTAGATCACGTCACCGCCCCAGGCCTCGATCTCGTCGGGACCGGCGCCGATTGCCTCCAGCATCGCCAGCGCCACCGCGGAGGCGATGTTGCCGCGCTTGTTGATCGCCACACGCACCGGAACCTCTTTGGCGGCAAGATCGGCGAAAGTCTCGATGCCGTGCTTGGCGGCGAAGTCGGCGTTGATGACCGGTTGCATCGGTGCCCAGGTGTAGAGATAGCTGAGCACCCGCAGATCCTCGACCGGCGCGTTGAATGGCTCTCCGCCCTGCTTTGCCACCTGCAGCTCGGCATCGTGAACGATCCCCATGTCGGCGTCTCTGCGCTGGAGCACGGCGACGTTCGCCAGGCCGCCGCCTGAGGTTTGGTAGGTCACCGTCGAGCCGGGGTAAGCCTCCTTGACCGCGGCGTCGAGGCCGGCGCCCAGGAGCGACCAAAGGCCGCCCGGCGACGCACCCGCGACGGTCAGATTGTAGCTCTCGGCAAAGGCCGGTGCCGTTGTGAAGCTGAAAGCCGCTACGGTCGCCGCAATCGCGAACTTGCGCATTCTTGAGTCCTCCCATCGAAGTTTTTGGCTGCCGGTGGCGTCTTGTCGCGCCTCTCAGTGGAGAGCTGGCAAATTTCACTCGCAAGTGAACGATATAATTTCGATGATTGGATCACAAGCGGATAATCCGAGTCTATATATCATCATAATCTACAAATTAATTATTATATTTCAATATATTAAATCTTCAAACGAAGATATGTCTTAGCGCTTGGATAGGAGAAATTTATTCGCTACAGTGCGAATGGAACAGATGGGAAGGCTCTCATGAGCAAAGCTATTCCGCGACTGGACTTGAGGGAAATGCCCGACGGCTTGGCGGCTGCGCTGCAGCCCCGTGTCGAACGGTTGGGCTACCTCGGCGAGTTCTTCCGGGTAGCAGGCCACCAGCCGCAGGCGCTCGAGGCCTTCGTCGACTTCACCGAGAGTGCCAAGTCGGATCTGCCCAAGGCGTTGGTCGAGGTTATCGCTCTGACCTGCGCGGCTCATCTGGGCAACGCCTATGAGCGCCATCAACATGAGCGTCTCTCGGTACGGCTCGGCCTCGGTCGCGATTGGGTCGAAGCGGTCGAGCGCCTGAATCCCGATGGTCTGAATCCTGACGGCCTGGGACTTGAGGAGGAGACGCCCAAGGGAACTCAAGCTCTGTCGGAGGCCGAGTGCGCCGTGCAGCGGTACCTCCTCGCGGCATTGGAGTCTCATGGCCGGTCGGAGGCGGCGCACACGACCTTCGAGCACCTCGTGGAGCTTCTCGGCCACCGGCAGGCCGTTGCGGTCATGATGGTGGCCGGGCGCTATCTCGTGCACGCACTGATCGTCAACACGCTGGCGCTCGAGCCGCCGGTGCCCTCCATCTTCGAAGACGGGTTCGTCGGATGAGCACAGAAGACGCCACCCTCTGGATCAGCGAGGCCGACGTGGTTCGGGCGATCAGCCTGCCCGACGCGATCGACGCGCTGGAACACGGACTTGCACTGGAGGCGCAAGGCCGTGCCACCAACATGGAGAAAACGCATCTCCTGTGGGGCGAGGGCCATACGCTGCATGCCATCGGCGCCACGGTGGAAGGCGAGCAGGTCGTTGGGACCAAGACCTGGGCGCATACCGCGGGCGGTGCGACGCCGCTGCTGCTGATTTGGAACTCGGAGACCGGGCGTCTGCGCGCGGTGATCGAGGCCTTTGCGCTGGGGCAGATGCGGACCGCTGCCGTGACCGGCGTCGCCACCCGCTGGATGGCACGCCCAGACGCCGCCGTACTTGGACAGGTCGGTGCGGGCAAGCAGGCGCTGACCCAGGTCGCGGCCGTCTGTGCGGTCCGCCCGATCGCCCAGGTGCGTCTGTTCAGCCGGGACTCCGACCGACGCACGGCTTTTGCCCAGCAGGTCCGCAGTGCCGGTTTGGGGGTCGAGGTGGTCGCGGCGGAGACTGCCGCGGCCTGTGTCGCCGACGCCGATGTGGTCACCCTGGTCACCCGGGCGCGAGTACCCGTCTTGGGCTCGGCCGAGCTGGTGCCGGGTACGCACCTGAACGCAATCGGCGCGATTTCGCCCGAGCGCGAGGAGTTCGGCCAGGACGTCTTCGAGCGCTGCGCCTCGATCGGCGTCGACAGCCTGGCGTCGGTGCGACGTCTGTCGAAAGAGTTCCGGACCCGCTTCGGCGAGGATGAAACCGCTTGGCAGGCGGTCCGCCCGCTGTCCGCGCTCGTGGCCGAGGGTGCAGGTCGCCGGACCGGAGCGGATCTGACTCTGTTCAAGGCCATGGGTATGGGCATTTCCGACCTGGCGGTGGGACTGGCAGCGCTGCGCGAGGCCGAGGCGCAGGGGCTGGGCCGCCGCTTGCCGCATCCGACGAAAGTGAAGCCGCGCCTGACGCGCGCCGCCTGACTGCGGCCCGGCAGGCTCTATGCCGAGGGAGAAGCTCAGATGAGCAGCAGTACGTTCTTCGTAGACAAGGCGGGCGTCGACCAGCAACAGCCGCTGGACTTCTGGCCCGCCACCGTGATCCCGAAGGAGGCGATCGACGCCGAGGTCGAGCGCCTGGCCGATCTGCCGATCCCGGCCAACGGCCGCCGTCAGTCCTGGATCGTCCATCCGCACTCCAAGGCGCCCGGGTTGGGCCTGGCGCCGGGCATCCGCGTCAACCTGGATGTGCTGAAGCCGGGCGAGAAGACGGCGCCGTTCCGCCACAACGCTACTGAAGTGAATTTTTGTATTCGCGGCGGCGGCTATTCGATCTCCGGCGGCAAGCGCGTCGACTTCGGGCAGTACGACGTCTGGAATCACCCGTCCTACGTCACCTACTGGCATGTCAACGACGGGAAGGATCTGCAGGTCCGGCTGACCTACTCCAACGCCGCGCTTCTGGATAAGATGAACGTCTACCTCGCCGAAGAGAACGCGCCGACCGACATCAGGGCGGTCGAGGGGGAGGGGTACGACTACGGCGAGGGGAAGGGGCGCGAAGATCCGCGCCGCGAGAGCCCTTACGGCACCTTCCAGTTGACCGAGGACGGTGCTTGGCTGATGCCTTACGAGACCTTGATCAACCCCGCGTCGGTGCCGTCTCCCGTACTCCATTGGCCCTGGGCGTCGGTCAAGGAGAACATCGATAAACTGGAGGCGCTGGGCAAGGACTACGTCGGCCGGCGTCTCTATCTGCTCTACAATCCGCGCACGGAGCGAACCAACGGGACCACCCCCAGCTTTTTCGCCACCATGACGATCCGTCCACCGAAGATCGTCGACCGCCCGCACCGCCACGTCTCGGCCGCCATCAACTACTATTTCAGCGGCAGCGGGCGGAGCACGGTCGAAGGCGAAGTGCTGGAATGGAAGGCCGGCGACCTGATGCTTTCGGCGCCGGGATGGGCCGTACACAACCATGCCAGCTACGACGATTACGTCTACGAACTGACCGTCCAGGATCAACCGCTCAACATCTGGATGGAGTCCCTGCTGTGGCAGGAGGACCTCAAGCTGCCGGCGTCGATCCTGGGTAGCCAGCCGGGCTTCGGCACCAACCGCAAACTGGCGGGAGCGGCGGAATGAGATCGCTTGACAGTGCCTTCCTGCGCGGCAGCTATCCACCCCTGGTGACGCCCTTTTCGGACGAGGGGGCCGTGGATTACGACGCCTACGCGCGTCTGGTGGATCAGCAGATCGCGGCCGGCACGCACGGGATCGTCGTGAATGGCACGACCTCAGAGCCCTCGACGCTGACCGTCGAGGAGCGCAACCGGCTGGTGGACGTGGGTCTCGAGGCGGCGGCCGGGCGCGTGCCCGTTGTGGCGGCGACCGGCTCGCAGAGCTTTGCAGAATCCGCGGCGCTCACCGAGCACGCCACCAAGGTCGGGGCGGATGCGCTGCTGATCGTCACGCCCTACTACATACGCCCGCCGCAGCGCGGACTGGTGGCCTACTACGCCGAGCTGGCGAAGCGGACCGACAAGCCCTGGATGATCTATCACATTCCCGGCCGCACGGCGGTCTCCGTGACGTTGGAGGCGCTGCAGGAGATCGCCGGCGCTTCGGAAGACTTCGTCGGCATCAAGCATGCGGTCATCGACCTGGCGCTGGTCAGCGAAATGCTGCGGACCTTCGGAGAAGAGTTCCGCATCTTCGTCGGCCTGGAGGAGCTCAGCTTTCCGATGCTGTGCATCGGTTCGGCGGGAATGATGAACGCGGTCGGCAACGTCTGGCCGTCGGCGGTGGCGGAGCTCTACGAGGCGACGGCGGCCGGCGAGATGGCGCGCGGGCGTGCGCTGCATTTCAAGCTCTGGGAATTGAACAAGGCGGTCTTCTTCGACACCAATCCGATCGCCATCAAGTACATGATGCGGCGGCTTGACCTGCTTCCCAGGAACACCCACCGGCTGCCGATGGTGCCCGCCGCGCCGGAGCTGGAGCCGCGCCTGGACGCCGTTCTGCAGCGTGCCGGGCTGCTGCGGGAAATCGCCGCACAGTAGACGGGGGAGGAATGCACCGGGTGCGGCAGCTGTTGCCGCACCCGGGCCTCGGTATCCCAGGTCTCGGCATCCGGAGGCTTCGGGCCATCCGGGGGAGATCGGAGCTTTCTCGCTTTATGTCGCAACGAACCGCCGTCATCGTCGGCGCCGGCCAAGCCGGAGCCCGCACCGCTGCCGCGCTCCGGAAGCAAGGGTGGCAGGATCGCATCCTGCTGCTCGGGGCCGAGGAGGAACCGCCCTACGAGCGTCCACCGTTGTCGAAGCAGGTCTTGACCGAAGACGCCGATCCGAATGCCGGCGGCATCTACGCCCCGGACTGGTATGCCGACGAGGCTGTCGAGTTGCGCGTCGGCTGCCGGGTCGAGAGTCTGGACCCTGCGGCGCGGCGTCTGCGCCTGGCGGACGGCGGCGTCGAAGGTTGGGACGTTCTGGTGCTGGCCACCGGCTGCGAGGCACGGCGGTTGAGCCTGCCGGGCGCCGGATTGGACGGTGTGGTCTCCCTGCGCACTGCCGCGGATGCCCGCGCTCTGCGGTCGCACTTGCGGCCCGGCGCCGATGTGGTCCTGATCGGCGGTGGCTTCATCGGTCTGGAGGTGGCGGCCAGCGCGCGGCGCCGGGGATGCAACGCCACTCTGCTGGAGATGCGGCCGCAGTTACTGGAGCGTGCGCTGCCCGCGCGCCTGGCGCGGTATCTGGCGCAGCGCCATCGGCGCGAGGGCGTCGACTTGCGTCTGGGGGTCGGGGTGGCCGGTTTCGAAGGCGATGGCGGGGTCCGTGCCGTGCGCCTGTCGGACGGAACCCGATTGCCTGCGGATCTGGTCGTGGTCGGTGTCGGTGGTCTACCGAACGTCGGGCTGGCGCGGGCGGCGGGCCTCCCTTGCGACAACGGGATCCGCGTCGACGGCGCCTGCAGGGTCGCCGAGGATATCTATGCGGTGGGCGACTGTGCGTGCTTCGACGATAGCTGGAGTGGCCGCCCGGTACGACTGGAGTCCTGGGAGAATGCGGAGCTGGCGCCGCAGGCGGCGGCAAAGGCCATCCTGGGTGGCACCGAACGCCATGGCGGGGTGCCCTGGTTCTGGACGGACCAATACGATCTGAACCTGCAGCTACTGGGTCTCAAACAGCCGGTCGCGCAGGAGGTTCTGCGGGGTGACCCGGACAGCGGCAGCTTCTGTCTGCTCGGTCTCGTGGAGGGCCGCGTGACGACGGCGGCCCTGGTCAACGCCGGCCGCGAGCGCCGGCCGCTCAAGCGGTTGATCGAAGCTCGCGTTGCCCTCGACCCGGCTACGCTGGCCGATATCGACAGGCCGCTTAGGGACGTGGTCAGTGCTGCGACGTGACTGCGACGTCGCCGTTCGTCAACCGCCGCCTTGGATCCGCGAAGTCGACTTTCAGGGCCGGCCTTCAACCGCGCGTGGGACGCGGCCCGAATGCAGCAGGGTGTCGGGCATCCAGGGCTGACGGCTAGAGCTATGACTTCGTCCAGGACCGAACCCACGATGGCCGCCGCAAGATCGCCACGACGCTGCGGCACAAGTCGAAGCAGGTAACGAATGCCGGCAATCCCGTGTCTCTTTTCTACGATTGCACCGTCGCATCCTTCTCTGACTATCTGCAAGCCAGGTGCGCCAGGAAGGACAACGCCGAGAGGGAATGCCAAGGCGGGTGACTCCAGACGCTCCAGCGGCGGGCTGTAGTCACGTCCCTCTCTAGCGCGGCAGGGTCACCACGACTTGCGTGCCCTCGCCAGGAGTGCTCTTCAAGCTCAAGCTGCCGCCATGAAGCTCGACCAAGGAGCACACGATCGGCAGGCCGAGGCCGGTACTGTCGCGCGGTTTCGAGAGCGGGTTCGCCACTTGGCCGAAGGGCTTCAGCACGGTATCGATGTCTTCGGCTTTGATCCCGATACCGGTATCTTCGACATGAATGCGAACAGCCTTTGCTGTTGAAGTTGCTGCCACCTTGACCGTGCCGGCGGGCGGCGTGAACTTCACCGCGTTGGAAAGCAGATTCAGCAGTATCTGGTAAAATGCACGCGGATCCGCGTTTACACGGACGCCTGAGAGCGAGGGATCGAGGACCAGCCGCACGCTGCGGGCATCGGCGGTCGGGGCGATCAAGGCGGCGACCGTCTTGGCTTCTTCTTCCAAGCTCAAGATGCACGGGTCGATTTTGTATTCGTTGGCCTCGATGCGGCTGATATCCAGTAGATCGTTGATCAGAGACAGCAGGTGGTTGCCGCTTGTATGGATGTACTCGCCATAGCGTCTGAGATCATCGGCAGACTGCCCGTGGATGCCTAGGGAGATCATCTCGGCGTACCCAAGAATCGAATTCAAGGGCGTGCGCAGTTCGTGACTCATGCGTGCCAGGAAGTCGCTCTTCGCGTTGCTGGCGGCGACGGCCTTTTCTTTCTCAGCTTGAAGCTCGGCCCGGCTCTTACGCAATTGCTGTTCGAACTGGAAACGGGAATGGGCATAGATGATCGAGCGAGACAGGCTTTGCGTCGAGATCTCGGACTTCTCCAGGAGATCGACAACGCCGGAGTTCAGTGCCTCCACGTCCAGGGCCGCACCGTCGCTTCCGGTCAGCATGATAAACGGCAGGTCGGAGTTCATGCCGCCGAGTGCGGACACGAGATCCGTGCCGAGAGATTGATCGATAAAGTAGTCGACCAGAGCGACGTCGTAGCTCTCGGACGCGAGACGTTCGGCAGCCGAACGCGCGCTGTCGATATGGGTCAGTTGGAATTGCGCCTGGCCGGACGCCGACAACAGTCTGGCGACAGTCAGAAAATCATCCGGATCGTCATCGACGACGACCACGCGATAATGGGGCCGCGTGAACGGCTCGGCGGTGAACGCCCGAAACTCCATCCTGTCGTTCCACTCTACTATTGATAGAGCATAATATAAGAAGTGCCATTTTATTATAGTATGTCTTTTCTAAGGTTAATTCTCAGTAAACTGCGCTCTTCGTTGCCTTTGCCTACACGAAAATTATCTTCTCGCGCGGTAATTTTCCGATTTGGATGCAGTCGAATGTTTCCCTTCGCGCGACAAGACCTATCGTCTTGTCCGTCGCCCGGTCGAAGCTGCACAGTAAAGTGTGAGCCTGTTGGCCAACGCCGCTCCACGCGCTCGACCGGCCTTGCCTCGTCCGCAGTCCCCGCGCTGGTGCCCGGCCAATTCACTTTTTCGACTCCGGAGGTCAGGAGGTTGACCTCTCCAGCCGTCTAGTCAGTAGGGTCGGCGCCAGGGGAGTGGCTGCCGACGCCTGTATCTGCGCGATTTCGGACAGTGGTAGGGAGCTGGGGCGGGGCGATGACGGAGAGCAGCGGACGGCGAGACCGGGAGAATCTAGATACCGAGAGGCTGGGACTGGGCGAGGCGCGCGCTCTTCTGCTCGGTGTCTGGCTACTACCTCTTCTAATCTCCGCCCCAGTCCAAGCCGAGGACTGGCAGCGTCGTCTTAAGGAGTTCAACGCCGGCGCGGAACTTCGCTTCGAACTCGCCGGACATCAGCTCGCACAGCTTACGGAGCCCGAGCAATGGTTCGATCTGCCGGCGGGCGATCTGGAGACCGCACTGCTGGCTTTCTCGCAGGCGGTCGATCTGCAACTGCTCTATCCGGCCGCCCTGACGGCGGGTCTGGAAACGCGCGGCCTCCAGGGTAGCTACAGGCCCGAGCAGGCGCTGCAGCTCCTGATCGCCGGAACCGGACTCACCTACCGTTTCACCGACACCACTACCGTGACCCTGGCGCAGACCGCTCCGCAAGAGGGGAGCGCGGGCGAAGACGCGCCGCTGCGGCTCGATCCCGTAACCGTGACAGGGGCCCGCTTCGCCACGCCGATCTCGGAGCTTCCCTCCTCCAACACGGTGCTCGGCCAGAGCGATCTCGATGCTCAGCCATCGTTTCAAAGGGACGCCGTCGGTGGCTTGGCAAAGGTCGTGCCCGGCCTCAACTTTACAAGTCCTCTCGGCAGCACCGCCACGCTTCGCGGCCGCGACGTTTCTGTCCGGATCAACAATATCGAGATCAATCAAAGGTTTCGACCGACGGGAAACTCAATCTTCGATCTGCCGGCGTCGGCCTTTCGGCGGGTCGAGGTGGTGCGCGGCGCGGACGCGACCTTCGGTTTCGGGGCCAGCGGCGGCGCCGTGAATTTTCGCACCCCCGAGCCGATTCCCGGCGAGATGCAGCTCGAGACGACAGTCGGTCTCTCGCTGCAGCCGACCGATATCGCCGACAGCGTCAGTCCAGAGGTGCGGCAGAGCGCGACCGGTTCTCTGGATCGCCTGGATTACTGGGTGGAAGTGGGAGGGGAGATCAACCAGTCGCTGTTCGATCCAGACGGGGATCCGCTGCCTGACAGCGACAATACCTTTCCCAACAGCAATGTGATCGATGTGAATACGAACCTCGTTTTCAATCTCGATGAGGATCAGAGAATCAAGACGACGCATTTCTATGTGAAGACCTCCCAGGATCCGGAGTTCGTCGCGGTGGCGGATGGAGACGTCGATACCGGCCGCAAGACCTCCACGGCGCGTTTCGAGGACATCGGCGAGGCCTTTCAGGACTCCTTCCGGCGCCAATACGTCGGAACCGCCAGCTATGAAAACGACGATATTCTGGGCAACCGCCTCGATCTGACGCTGTTCTACCAGGACCGCGTGTTGCAGCAGCTTCCCGCTGAAATCGTGCCGCCGCTGTTCATACAGGTTCGCGAGGAAAACCGCCGGCTCGGCGGGCGTCTCAACATCGAGACACCTCTCGCCTTTCTGGACAACGGCTGGTTTTCCGGTTCCACCGTGACCTGGGGCGGGGACCTCCAGCGCTTCGTCTACGACGCCGAGGAGACGATCGACCCCGCCGTTCCTTTCGCTTTCATCGTTCCGGATGCCATCGAAACCAGTCGCGCCGTCTTCGCGCAACTGCGGGCGCCTTTTCTGGAGGACTTTCTCATCACCGGCGGAGTTCGCTATGAAGCGACCGACGTCGAAATCGGCTCGGCCAATCTGGCGCCCGCCTTCGGCGGTAACTTCGAAGGTGGTGACGTGAACTTCGATCAGGCGCTGTTCAACGCCGGTCTGATCTACTTCGTGACCGACGAGGTCGAGCTCTACGGCAGCTTCTCGCAAGCTGCGGATGTCCTCGATCTCGCCCGTGCGCCCCGTCTGACGACCATTACGTCGGCCGACGACATCAGGCCGGAACCGGCGACAACCGACCAGTTCGAAGTTGGCGTCCGTGGGGGCTGGCGGAAGATCCAGGCCACGGCCTCGCTGTTCTACAGCGAGTCCGATCTGGCCAATCAGTTCACTGTCGTGCCCGACAGCGGCTTCGCGGCACCGGTCAGAAGGCCGCAAGAAATCTGGGGCGCCGAGATCACGCTGGACACCCAGCCATGGGAGGAGTGGGGCTTCGGCGGGAGCCTCTCCTTCAGCGAAGGCATGACGGAACTGGAAAACGGCGACACCGTCGATCTCAGTGCCGACAGTATCCAGCCTCTGAGGTTTACCGGATACGTCGAGTACAAGCCCTTTTCCTGGTGGCGGAACCGGATTCAGGTGTCTCACCAGACCTCGGCCGACGCCAGTCCTCAGTTGGACAGATCCGGCGTCAAGCCGCTGACCTTCGTCGACGTCTATTCCGAGGCCGAGGTCGGGCCGGGGCGATTGCGGCTCGGCGTGGAAAACCTCTTCAACACCGAGGAGTTCAATCCGACGGCCCAGACCAATCGGAGCAACACTCTGGGCCAGATCACCAACGTCCCCTTTCCGGGAACCACACTGAACATCCGCTATTCGATGCGGTGGTAGCCGGCAGCCATCGACCGACGGGGTCTCGCCGCTATCCTCCTCGGCCGCTCTGGATCCCCTGCGAAGCGATCCTAGATCTTGTGAAGCGACTCACTGCGTCGCGCCAAGATCGGGATAGCTTCTGTTTTACAGAAGCTGTCGGACGTCTTGAGGACCTCAAGAGACCCGGTCTGCCGACGGAAACACACGTTCGGAGCGGTGAATCTCATGAAGCCTATCGTCTGTCGCAGTCTTCTTGCCGTCGCTTTGCTGTGTTTGTTGGCCGCCTGCGCAAGTCCGACCCCTTACCAGCCGGTCGAGGATCGTTTCGGCTACGCCGTCCAGCCGCTGGAAACGGACCGCTATCGGGTCAGCTTCGCCGGCAACAGTTCCACACCGCGGGAGACGGTCGAGGATTTCCTGCTTTACCGCGCTGCCGAGGTGACGCTGGATAAGGGGCAAGACTACTTCCTGCTTGTCGATCGCGACACCGAACGCTTAACCAGCTTCCGCACAACGGGTTCCGGATTCGGCAGTTTCTCCCGGTTCGGCGGTTCGCCTTTCTACGGCAGAGGCTTCGCCGGTCCGAGCTTTGCCACGGCCACCACGCGGCCGCGCGACCGTTTCACCGCCTACGCCCAGATCGTCGTGCGTCAGGGCGAAAAGCCGGTCGACGATCCGAACGCCTTCGATGCGCGCGACGTCCTTGAACGCCTCGGGCCCAACATCGTGCGTCCCGAAGAGTCGTAAAATCGCGGTGTCCTGGAACGCTTAGCTGCCGCGGTGCATCTCCTCGATAGCTTCCTCGCCCGCCGCCTGTCCGTTACGCGTCATCTTCTGCTCCTCGATCACAACGGCCTTGAAACGCCAGCTTGAAGCTTCTCGCGCTAGAGTCACTCGTTCGCGGCCTCGGCCTTCGTAGACGGTTTCAGACGATCCGCGCCGTATCACAGTCCGGAACCGCAGCTCGACTAAGGCTTCCGCGGAGCGGCCGTCGCCCGTCGCGCTCAGGAGGCGATGTTGGATTTCCGTTTCCGGCTTGTTTTCGGCGCCCCGACGTTCCCGTTCCAAAAGCGAGGGCCGGTCCAGGGTAAAGCCCTTCTGGTCGACGTAGGTGAAGTCGTCGGTCATCAGCTCTCGCAAGGCATCGAAGTCCCGCTCGAGCAAACGATCCTGAAAGGTTGCCAAGAGCGCTTCGACGTCTTCGGCGAGAGCCGCCTGTGCTTCGGCATTGCGTTCCGTGTCATTCGGCCCCGTATCTCCCTGTGCAGGGGCGTCACTGGTCCGATCTTGTCGGGAGGGGTCGTCAGGGGCTTGCATCGGTTCGTCCATTTGCTGCTCCAAGCCAGATTCAGCGGTATGTCTCGATAGCCGGGTCCGTCTCCCTCGATAGCCGCAGCGCGAGCGGCAGCAGGCGTGAGATCACGAAGCCACAGAAACAGCTGAGCGCCCCGACGGCGAAACCCGCGCCATAGCCGAAGGAGCCGGCGATGAAACCTCCCGCGACGGTTCCGGGAAGGGCGCCCAGGGCGAAGAGCGCCAGGAAGGTCGTCAGGTCGGTTCCCCCCTGCATACGGTCGCTCAAGGTCATAAAAAGCGTTGTGATCACTACCTGCATGACGGTGAAGGCCGCGAACAGCAGGACGACCGACGAGACTGCGAGGGCGACGGTCGGATGCCCCGTGAACTCGATGAGAGCGATGAGCGACAGCGCGGCGGTGGAGCTTGCGGCCATCCAGCGAAAGGCGGTCGCAAGGGAGAGCCTGGTCAGGGCCAGGCTGACGGCCGGCCCGACGATCATGAAGCCGGCCGCGTTCGCCAGGCCCACGGCGAGCGCGATCTCGCTCAGCCCCACACCAAGATCCACGAGCCGAGGCTGCATCAAGGTGAAGGACAGACCCTTGGCGAAGGAAAGCGGCAGGGCCACTGCCAGAACTCTCCTCGTTTCAGGGCGTCGCAGCAGTTCGGCGAGCGATGCTCGGGGGCTGTCTTCGTTAGCGGCTGCGGACGGCTCGCGGAGCAGGGGCAAAAGCAGCAGCAGAGTGGCGATGACGACAATCAGAATGAGGCAAGCGGTCGACCAGCCGAACCGCTCGACAACGATCAGCATGGCGCTGCCGCCGAGTAGCAGACCGATGGCGCCGCCCCAACCGATGGCGGTACTGCCCCAGGCGCGCCGCTGGGGTGCGAGGCTTTCGACGGCGTAGCCGAGTGTCGCGATACGCTGGGTGGCGGCGGCGAAAGACACGGCAAAGGCCACAATCAGAAGAGCCAGGGCATCCTCGGCAGGATCGAGCCGGAGAGCGAGACCGACGAAGGCCAGCGCCAGGAACTGCATAGCCAGAATCCAGGTGCGCCGCCGGCCGAGACGGGTAAACTGCAGACGATCTACGTAGGGCGCCCAGAGAAAGCTGAGCGCGAAGGCGCCGTAGGCGAGGCCGAAAAAGCCGAGAAGTTCGAGTGAAGCGCCGGACTGCCGCAAGATGGCGGGGACAGCTCCGTAGAAAAAGAACAGCGCGAGGTACTGCGCCGCCGTCAGAACCGCGAGGGCGGCCAATACCATGGGGTCAGAACCTCAGGCTCGCGCTGATGCCGAGAACCCGTCCGCGTCCGACCGAGACGGCTTCCACCTCGGGACCGAAGCGCACGCCCAGGGTCTCGAACCGCTCGTCGGTCAGGTTCCGGGCGAAGCCGTAGAACGAGACGCCGTCGAAGGCGACGCCGACTTGGGCGTTCAGGACATGGTAGCTGTCGAGGGTGAAGCTGTTGCTGACGTCTGCGGCGCGTTCGCCGCTGTACTGCCACTCGAACCTGCCCAGGACCTCCGGATCCTCTCCGACAAGGGAGACGGGTGTACTGTTCTCGAGCGACAGGGAGGTCGTCCAGCGCGGTACGTTCGGCACCTGCTCTCCGTCCCGCGCGCCGGAGATATCGCCCTCCTCGACGTCGACGAACTCCGCCTCGGTGAAGCCTACGCCGCCGCGCAGCGTGAAGCCCGCGCCGAGTTGCGCCGCGCCTTCCAGTTCGAAGCCGTAGGACTCGTAGTTCAAGGGTACGGGGACCGAGAGGCTCTGTCCGGGATCGAAGGAGATCAGGGCAGCGTCTTCGATGTCGTTGAAGAAGGCCGCGCCGTCGAGGCGAAGCCGGCCGTCCCAGAACTCGAGCTTGGCACCCACCTCGTAGGTCCAGGACTCCGAAGCGGGGCGGGCGTCCTGTGGCTGTCCGAAGAACTGGTTGCGGTTCAGGGTCGCGAAACCGCCGGTCGTGTGGCCGCGGCGGACGGAGGTGTAGACGTTGTGGCTCGGGCTGATGCTGTAGGTCAGCGATGCGCCGCCGACCACATAGGTATCTTCGAACCGCCCCTCTTCGGCGAAACGGGGGACGATGCCCGGGTTTCCGCGCGAAATGAAGAGGCTCTCCAGATCCTGCTCGTCTCGACCCACGCGCAGTCCGACCGTCCCGGACAGCGGGCCGAAAAGGGGGAAGCCTGCTTCTCCGAAGGCCGCATAACTAAGGGTATCGATGCTGGTGTCGACCAGGCCGTTGTTGAAGGGAGAGAGAGGGTCGCGGTCGTTGCCGTCCAACTCCAGGTCGGAGTAGTAGAGGTTGCCTCCGACAAGCCACTGAACGTCCGAAGAGCCGAGAGACGAAAGGCGCAGTTCCTGCTGAAAGGCGGTCTCGGAAATTTCGGCTCGTCGTTCGCTTTGTCCCGGCGTGTCGAAGGCGCTTGTCGGCAGCCCTGTAAGCGCGCCGAAGATCAGTCCGTCGGACAGGTCGCTCGTGAATTCCTGCTTGTTGCTGTGGAAGCTGGACACCGACGTCAGGAGCACCTTGTCGAAGTCGTGCTCGATTTCCAGGGATGCGTTGACGAGGCGGCGGTCCAGCCGGTTCTCCGGGGTGATGGCCGAGCCGGGGAAATCGGAGGAGTCCCGAAGAAGAAATGCGGGCGTGTCACGGCGATCGTCTTCGTAGTAGCCGCGCAAGATCGCGGTCGTGCGTTGGTTCGGGGTGAGCAGAAGGCTGGCGCGCGCGGCGCCGAGATCGGTTTCGCCATCCTGGCCGCCGGTCGAGATGTTCTCGATGTCGCCGCCATAGCTGCTGTAGCGCACCGCCAGCCGTCCGGCGGCCAGGCCGGGCAGCAGCGCGCCGTTGGCGACGGCATCGACCTGACGGTACTCGCTCTCGCCGATCTCGCTCGCGAGCGCGAACTCACGGTCGAAGGACGGGCGTCTGGTCACCAGATTGACGGCACCGCCCTGGGTGCCGCGACCGAACAGCGTGTTCTGCGGGCCGCGTAAGACCTCGATCCGTTCCATGTCGAGCAGTTGGGAGTTGCTGCCGAAGGTCGGCTGCACTGTGCCGTCGATCGCCCAGCCGACCGCCGTATCCACGGGGCTGAGCGGTTGCGTCAGGATTCCGACGCCGCGAATGCTGCCGAAAGTCAGGCGCGTGTTGCCGGAATCGTTGATCGTGAAGTTCGGCACGGCGCGGGAAATCGATCCCGCTGAATCGAAGGACGACAGGGTCGTGTTTCCCGGTCGTACCACCGTCGCGGCGATCGGCACGTCGATCAGCAACTCCTCGCGTTTGCGCGCCGTCACCTTTACGGGACTCAAGACCAGCGGCCCGCTTTCGGCCTGAGTGTCCGGCGATGTCGCGTGCTCCTGCGCGCCGGCTGGCACTGCCGGCAAGACACCGACGCAGAGAATGCACAGGGCGTGAGCGAAGGTACGGGACGAGGGCATGGCGGGTCCGACTGTCGTCTGCGAATGACTCGCAGTATTGCGACGCGACTGCAGGGAAGCGACAGCCGGAACTGTTGCGCGAGGGCCAAAGACTCCTGCAATCGGTTCAGCGTCTTAGCTGCGAGGGCGCGAAACCGAAGTGCTTCCGGAAAGCTTGGGCAAAGTTGCCGGGATGGTCGTACCCGCAGGCGTAAGCGGCGGATGACACGGAAAGCCCCTCCTGTTCGATCAGGCTGCGGCCTTGCTCCAGTCGCACCCTGCGCAGGAAGGCGATGGTCGAGATGCCGAAGACTTTCCGGAAATCGCGCTTCAGGGTCGTAGGGCTGATGCCGGCCGTTGTCGCGATCGACAGCAGGCTGTGGTCGGCCGAGGGAGTGGCGATCATCAGGTCGCGCGCCCGCCGCAGGGCCGCCAAGGTGGAGGCTTGCAGGCCGTCGGGCGACGCTTCCAAGTCGTGACCCTCCTGCTCCTGCACGTCCGCCAGCAGTTCCAGGGCCAGGGCTTCGGCACGCAGGCGCCGAACCTGCGCGGAGGTCCCGCTTCTCAGGAGCGCCAAGGCCAAGCCGCGTGCGGCGGAGGTCATTCGCCAATGCCGAACGTGCGTTGGTGGGCGGCTTCTTGTCTCCAGCAGATCGATGTCCAAACGGTCCAAGACCTCGGCCGAGAGGAAAAGGGCGACGTTCCGTCTGGTTACCTCTGCGTCGGCGATCGATGTCAGTTCGACCGGCTTCGGGGATAGCAGGGCGAAGGCGTTTTCGCGCGATGGAAACTCGATCTCTCGCGTACCTACCCGGCTGGCGCGCAAGCCGGCGAAGGTCAGACAAAAGAAGGCGCCTCCCAGAAAGATCGCATGTTCCGGCTCGTCGTTGGAATTACGGCCGGTGAAAGCGGATAGGGTTGCGCCGGGCGCGATTTCGACGATCTGAAGGCCCGGCTCGGCGGCGACTTGCCGACTGCGCGCGAAGGCCGGCGTCTTCGTGCTTGGCTGCATATGCAGCGAGCGGAACACGGACGGTCTGTCATCCGATGTCTTTGTCGCGGTTCTGATCTCTGCGTCCAAAAGAAATATCCGAACAATAGGAATGATACGCATTCTCAACTTTGCCGAAGAAGGCACCTGCTTCGCAAGGCCCAATGCACGTGGCGCTTTACGAAACACCGCTTCGCTGCGGTCCGCCTATCAGCCTCGAGCGAGCCGGCGTAGGCGGCGAACCATCAGGGCGACCGATCCGGCGGCGATCAGCAGCAGGCACCCGAGGCTGAAGGGGTCGGTCAGGAACACGGTTGGATCGCCGCGCGAGAACAGGAGGGTGCGGCGCAGGTACTCCTCCAGCGCGGGGCCCAGAATGTAGCCGAGCACAATGGGGGTTGGCTGCAGGCCGAGGCGCACCAGCAGCCATCCGAAAATCCCGAAGACCAGCATGGTCCACACGTCGAACATCGAGCTGTTGACCGAATGAACCCCGATAACGCTCAGTACCACGATCAGGGGAACAAGTTTGCGAAAGGGAATGCGCAGAAGCGAGGCCCAAACCGCCGCGAGCGGCAGGTTCAGGATCACCAGCATGACGTTCCCGATCACGAAGCTTGCGATCAAGGCGTGAAACAGGTCCGGGTTGTTCGGAATAAACCCGGGGCCCGGGGCCATGCCATGGATCATCAGGGCGCCTGCCAGAACGGCGATGACCGGATTGCCCGGCAGGCCCAGTGTGAGGAGCGGGATGAGGGCGCTTTGCGCCGAGGCGTTGTTGGCCGCTTCCGGCGCGGACACGCCGGCGATGGCGCCGTTGCCGAGCGGCTGGTCGGGCGTTTTGAAGGCGCGCTCCAAGCCGCGCGCTGCCAGGGCCGCCATCACCGTGCTGACGCCGGGAACGGCGCCCAGGACCGCGCCGATCGCGGTGCCGCGCAGGGTGGGGCCGAGGCTGGCGCGTAAGTCGCGCCGGGTTGGCCAGGGCCAGCCGATCGGTGGAATACGGTCGGGTCGGCTGCCGGTTTCCAGCGCCCGGATCAGCTCCGCGATGCCGAACAGGCCCATCACCAACGGCACGAAGCCGATGCCGTCCCGAAGCTCCGTAATCCCGAGGGTAAAGCGCGGCAGGCCGCCACCCGAGTCCGTGCCCACCAGGCCGAGGCAGGCCCCCAGCAGGATCAGAATAACGGCCGGCAAGGGTTTACCGGGTGCGATCACAGCGGCCGCGAAGAGACCCAGCGCGATCAGTCCGGCGAGCCCGGCGGGCGAGAGCAGCAGGGACCACTGCGCCACGGGGCCCGCCGCCACCGCGATGAAGACCGCCGTCGCCACGCCGGCGAAGAGGGAGGAAATCGCGGCAATGGCAATGGCCGGACCCGCGCGCCCCGACAGCGCTAGGCGGTGGCCGTCCAGGGCCGTGACGATCCCTGAGGTCTCTCCGGGGAGATTGAGCAGGATCGCCGTCGTCGAACTGCCGTACTGCGCGCCGTAGTAGATCGCGGCCAGCATGATCAAGGCGCCGGCCGGCTCCAGCGTGAAGGTCACCGGAAGCAGGAGTGCTAGGGTTGCGGCCGGTCCGATGCCGGGCAGTACGCCCACGAAGGTGCCGATCAGTGCGCCGGTAAAACAGAGAACGACGTTCTGTAAGGTCAGAGCGGTTGCGAACTGCGCGAACCAGGCTGCGATCTCTCCCATCTCAGAAGACGCCCCAGGGCCACAGCCGGGTCGTCGGCGGCAGGAGAGTCAGGCCGATTCCTGCGGCGACCGCCGCGCCCAGCAGCGCCGACAAGCCAAGCGCCCGGAGATCGCGGTCCCCAGCGCCCCAGCCGGCAACGGCGGCGGCGCTGGCGCAGGCCACGATCAGGCCCGCGACCGGCAGCAGCAGCGCAAAGAGGCAAACCGCCGCCAGGAGCGCCAAACCTGGCCCGATGCCTCCGCGAAGGCGAACCTCCCCGGAAGCCTCGGTTGTGGCGTCCGTCGCCTCAGTGTGTCGAGGGCGCCGTAGGCCCGCCAGCGCAATGGCTGCCCAGAGCATCGACAGCCCTACGACGCCGAGCGAAAGCCATTGCGCGAACAGGCCGGGCCCGATCCGGGTTCCAGGTCCGGGCCCGATCCAGGCCGGCTGGGTCTGTGCGAGCGTGAAAAACACCACGCCGACGGCGGCAATAGCGAGCGGAGGCAGCAGGGTCCTGGCGAAGCTGCCGGGTGGGACCGAACGGTTGGAGGAAGACAATGCTCTGTTATGTCTCGATTTTTCGTTTCGGCTTGCTAAAGCATTGATGGAATTGATAATGAGTATCGCTCTCAATAATTGACGCGCTGCCGACCGTCAATTGCAAGATCGAACGGGTCGAAGCGAGCTTACCCCGTGGCGAGAAGAGGACACCAGCCATGATCAAGAGACGTAGCTTCCTTGCCGCCGCCCTGGCGATGCCGTTTCTTTCGACCCTGGGTCGCTCCGCGCGCGCCGACGATTGGCCCAAGGCCGGCCCGATCCGTCTGGTCGTCGCCTCGGGCGCCGGCGGCAATGCCGACGTGGTCGCGCGGATCGTCGCGGCCGAGCTCGAACCGCGCATCGGGCAGCGCATCCTGGTCGAGAACCTTGCGCAGGCGTCGGGAATGCAGGCGACCGAGGCGGTCAGCGAGGCCGATCCGAACGGCTACACCCTGCTGGTCGGCACCTCCTCACAGCTGGTCCACAACATCGCGCTGTTCGAACCCCTGCCGGTCGACGTCAAGCAGACGCTGCGCGGTGTCGCCATGATGAACGAAGTGCCGATGATCCTTTGTATCAACAAGGACGATCCAGCCGAAAACCTCGAAGACATGATCGCGCGCATGAAGGCCGATCCGGACGCCTTCCAGTACGGCTCGGGTCCCACCGGCACCACCACCCACATCACCGGCGCGCTCTTTCTCTCCCGAATCGGCACGGACATCGTCCACGTACCCTATCCGAAGAGCGGCGAAGCCATGCGCGATCTTATCGCCGGCCGCCTTAGCTTCGTCTTCAATCCCTCCCTGACCGCAGTGGTGCAGGTTCGCGACGGCGCCGTGCGCCCGCTGGGCGTCTCCGCGCCGGAGCGCCTGCGGGCCGTTCCCGATATTCCGACCGTCTCAGAGGCCGGACTTCCGGATTTCGTCTCGCAGACCTGGAATTCCATCGCCGCGCCGGCCGGCACCCCGGACGAGATCGTCTCCGAACTGAACCGGGCGGTGAATGCCGTGGTTCAGTCGGACGCCATTCGCGACCGGTTGAAGGATCTCGGCTCCATCGTGCCGGCGGCGATGACACCGGCCGAGGTGGATGCCTACTACGGCCGCCAGCGTGACATCTGGATTCCCGTGGTCAGGGCGACCGGCGCGCAACGTAGCTGATCGCACCTGTCACGATCTTGAGTCGCTTCTGATGCGTCCCCGCCGTCAGCTTTGCTCGGCTTGCTCGCAGAACCTGATGCGGTTGCCGAAGGGGTCGATGACCTCCAATTGGCGGCCCCAAGGCTGTTCAACGATCCCGGGATTCATGAAGGCGTAGTCCTTGCTGCGGAACTCCCGCAGGTAGGCCGTGACTCCCCATAACGGAACGAAGGCGAAGGAGCCGGGGCTGGCGTCGCCGTGGAGCTCGCTCAGGTGCAGGCTTAAGCCGGAGTGGGAAACCTGGGCATAGAGCGGCGCATCCTCGTGGAAGCGATACTCCTAGTCCCAGGAAAAGCCGAGATAGTGCAGATAGAACTCCCGGGCCTTGGCTTCGTCGAAAATTCGAATTGGCATCGAGAAAGCTGCGCATCTGCGCTCATCCTTTCGCATGGCGGCGTTTCGGTTAGTGCTCGCTTTGCTGACGCGACGCCGGCCTGCATGGAAAGGACCCTGCGCGGGCTGAGCGTACTCGCAGACGACACATTCACCTGGCCCGATCACGAGTGCGAGCGGTTGGCTGTGTCTGCTACGAGAAAGCTTATCGCGGCTTGCCGCGGCCAACAAGGAGACAAGGGTGACTCGGCTGATCCAGCGCAGAGGCCTCCCGCCGCTTTCTCAAAACCGGACTCGTATGCCCAGAGTCGCATTGAAGGGTTGGCCGGGGACGATGTTGCGCGCCGTCGAGCCGGAGACGTAGTACTCCTTATCGGTCAGATTTTGGATCTGAAGCCGGGTCTGAATGCTTTCGGTCAGGTCGTAGGAAGCCCCCAGGTCGACGCGCAGGAAGTCTGGCAAACTGGTGTCGTCCGCTGCCGTTGTGTCGGCGGGCTTTTCCCCCTCGTAGACGACCCCCCCGAAGAGCCTGAGGCCGTCCAGTGACCCCTCGGTGAAGCGGTAGGCGGCCTGCAGGGAGGCGGCGTGGCGCGGCACGTTCCTGATGCGCGTACCTCTTGGGAAGTTGGGGTTGTCGTTACTGTCGATGCGGGCATCGGTGTAGGCGTAACTTAGGCCGAGGCTGAAGTTCTCGGTGATCTCGCCGTTCAGGTTGAGCTCCACGCCTTCGCTGCGGACGCGGCCGAGGTTCACGTTGGAGAAGGGGTCGCCCGGATCGGCTTCCAGGACGTTTTCCTTGTCGGCGCGGAAGGCGGCCAGCGTGCCGCCCAGCTTGCCGTCAAGGGCCTCCAGCTTGATCCCGACCTCCAGGCTGCGTCCCTCCTCCGGGTCCACTCTCTCGCCGTTGGCGTCGGTCAACCCGCCGACCACCGGCGGGCGGTATGTCTGGGCGTAGGAAGCATAGAGACCGATCTGCTCGATCGGCTGATAGACGATTCCGGCTCTCGGCAGCAGGGCGTTGTCGTGCAGGTCTTCGTCCAGATCGCTGACCAAGAAGGTATCGTTTGCGGCTGTGGTGAAGGACTCCTCCGTTAGCCAGACGTTGTCCCACCGCAGACCGGCTAGCAGCTTCCATTGCTCGGTCAGATCGATCTGATCCTGGATGTAGACTCCGACGGACTTTGCGGTCAGGCGCTCATTGAAGCGGTTCTCGGTACCGGCCGAAAGCTCCGGGATGTCCACGGGGAAGTCCGGGTCGAAGATATCGAAGGCCGGGCTTCGAAGGCCGAAGGGAATCCTGCTGCGGTTCCTTTGGTAGGAGGCGTCGATGCCGAACAGAAGAGTGTGCCCGATCGAGCCTGTTCCGAACTCGGCGACCAGTTCCGGCTGCGCCGTCAGGAAAAGGTCGGATCCCTCGAAGCCCAGGCGCTGCGCCGTCGCCGGCATCACGGAAGCTACCTGAAAACCTTCGCCGTCCAGCGAGCCATAGCTTCCGTAGAGACCCATCCGGCCTGTAAGGGACGCGGTAAACTCACGGTCGAGGCGGAAGGTGCCTGACAGGAAGTGCTTGTCGAGCATCTCGTCCTGACCTTCGGCGACGTTCCAGTCCGGGGACAGCTCGGGTTCGCCGTCGATGAAGGGGACGCCCCGGTCGAAGACATCCCGACGGTATTGATAGATCAGTTCGACGTTGGCGACCGTCGCTTCGTCGATTTCGAAATCCACGACCGGGGAGACGAAGAAGAGCGTTTCGTCGATATCCTGTCGAAAGGTCTTTTCCCGCTCTGCGGCGGCGTTGAGGCGGTAGCGAAGACGCCCCTCCGAGTCGATCGGGCCGCCGGCATCGACGGTGGCACGGCCCTCGCGAAAGCGGTTGCCGTCGCCGAAGAAGCCGCTGCCGAAGCTCAGATCGGTTTGATAAAATGGTTCGGCCAGAGGCTGTTTGGTCACGATGTTGATCAAACCGCCGGGATCGGCACGTCCGAAGAGAGCGGCGGTTGGGCCGCGCAAGGCCTGCACGCGCTCGACGTTGGCGGTATCGAGTGTCGCCGGCCGGCCCGTGCGGTTGCCGTTGAAAAGGATGTTGTCCGTCTCGAAACCCCTCGCCAGGTAGGCGTCTCCGAAGACGCCGCCCGCGTTGATGTCGCGCTGAATCCCGGCCAGATAGTCGTAGGCATCGGCGATATCGGTCGCGCCGGCGTCGTCCAACGCCTGGCGCGTGACCGCCTGGGTCGACTGAGGTGTGTCGATGACCGGCGTGTCGGTCCGCGTCGCGCCGAAGGAGTCGGGAGCCGCGTAGCTGTCGGTCACGATGCCGCCAAGCACGGCATCGACGGTAATGGGTTGCAGCCGCAAAGGGCCGTTCTCCGGCCGCGCCGCCGTCCGTTCCAGGGTGACCGCGCCGGTCTCGCCGATGCGGTAGTCTAGGCCTGAGCCGGCTAGCAGCTGCCGCAGGGCCTCCTCGGCGCTCATGCGGCCGGACACGGGGGGCGCAGTGAGATCTCGGGTCAGATCGCTGTCGGCGAAGAACTGCAGGCCGCTTTGCCGGCTCAGGGCCCGTAGCGCGTCGCTCAAGGACTGCGATGGAAGGTCGATCTGAAGAACATCCGTTTGGCCGGATTGGGCCGATTGAATCGCTGAGGCCGTCATCCCGCTTCGCGTCTTGCCGTTCTCCTGGGCGGTCGCCTGCTCGGTCGCTGTAAAGCAAACCGCGATCGCGAGCGCTGCCTTGAACGAACACTCCGCCCCGCGCCGTAAAACCCACATGCCAATGCCCCCTGGGATCGAAAACACACCGCCAGTTGCGATCCCTTCGCAACCGCTCTAAAGGACATGACGGATGAAAAACGGAGAACCGTAACGCTGACGGCAATACCGGCGACGATTTAGCGGAGAACGACCAGCAGCGGCCAGGTGGCGAGCAAGTCCAGACCACTGGACTCGGCGACGATTTGCAGCGCTCCATCGATGTCGTCCAACGACAGAACGCCGTCGAAGCGTTTTCTCGCCGCGTCTTCTCTCAGGAGAAGGATGCGTCCCGGACGGTAGCGGTCGAGCGTCCTGACAACCTCGGTCAGCGGCGCGTTCTTGAAGTCCAGGACGCCGTTGCGCCATGCCAGCGTTCGCTCGGCGTCGATGGCCGCGCTGCTCAATGACCCGCCTGTCCCCGCAACCGAAGCCGCCTCGCCTGGGCCGATCAGGCTGCTTGCTCCACTGTCCGGCAGGGAGACCCGGACCTGCCCGGATTCGACCAGAGCCGACCACCCGAAACCCTCCGCCGCAACCGCGAAGACCGTTCCGACAGGTCGAACCTCCAAATCGCCGACCTCGACGACGAAGGCGCGCTCCACTCTGCCGGCGGTCTCGAAAAGTGCGACGCCGCCGTGCAGCCGAACGCGGCTTTCGGCGTCGGTCTGCGACCAGGATATCGCTGCACCGCTGTCGAGCTGGACGCGCGTTCCGTTCGGCAGCGTGATGCGTTCGATCTGACCGACCGAGGCGCTGTAGTCGGCCGTGACGCTGGGATCGAACGCGACCAACAGCAGGACTGCGGTCAGCAGGCCGAGGCTGCCGCCGCGAAGAATCCGGCGGCGGCGGCGGGACCGGCGTGCGATGGCATGCGCATCGAAGCCGGGCGGAAAGGCCTTGCCGCCCCGTAGCCGCTGCAGCTCGGGCTCCTGGAGGTCGGGCAGCGGCCGGGTCTTGTCGTGCGCATCTTCCGGCGGTCGCTGATCGGCCATGTTCAACCGTTGGTCCAACAGCGTTCCTCTGTCAAAGAATTAAGACGTTCGGTGGCGCCAAAACTGTATCGTGTCGTTTACCGCCCGCCGCGACCTCCGGCCTCCAGCTCGATCTTGCAGCGCTGCAGGGCCTTCGCCACGCGCTTTTCGACCGCGCTCTTGGACAGTCCGAACAGGGCCGCGACGCCCTCGTAGTTCTGCCCCTCGATGCGCAACAGATAGATCATGGCCCGGGTTTGCTCCGGCAGCTTGGCGAGCGCCTCGTCCAGCCGGCGCAGGTGATCCCGGTCGATCGTGGTTTGCAGTGCGTCCGGCGAAGGATCGCGGCTATGCAGCTCTTCGACGGGCGGCGGCGGGGCCTCCGCCCTGCGGTAGCGGTCGGCCCTTGCCGCATCGATCGCTACGTTGGCCGCGGCGCGGAAGATATAGGCGCGCGGGTCGTCGATGCCGGCCGCGCCGGCGTTCTGGGCCATCCTGACGAACAGGTCGTGCAGCAGATCGCGGGGCTGATCTCGCGCGCCGGCCTTGCGCCCGAAAAAGGCGAGAAGTTTGTTCTGGTTGGCCAGGAAGACGTTCAGCCACGCCGGCTCTTCGCCGTCCCGCGCCCTGGACCAGTCTCGGCTCCCCACCGCCGTCCCCCGACCTCGATTGCGATCCACCGGATATCGAAGCGCCGTACGATGGCCTTTTCGGATCCATATTGCAATTGGTTATCATTCTCAAAACAAGCGAGTACGCTGCTGCTGCTGCGAAATCCGAACGGATAGGCTGCTATTTCCCGGTTATGCGTTATTTATGCAGGGCAATGGCCAAGGACCTCCCACGCATCGATACCCCGAGTCCGAACGCGGCGGCGTCGTGAGGTGAAGCTGCGCTCCCGCCTTTCGCCGTTGCGTCTGTTCTGGCTCGCCGTGGGGGTCTCGGCGCTGGCTCTGGGCGGCCTCGGTGCCGCGCTGCCGCTCCTGCCGACCACGCCCTTCATGTTGCTCGCGGCTTTCGCTTTCGCCCGCTCGTCGGAGCGGTTGCACGACTGGTTGCTCGGGCATCGCGTCTTCGGTCCGCTGATTCGCGACTGGAGGGTATACGGCGCGATCGGCCGGCGCGCCAAGATCTTCGGCCTCCTCTCCATCGCCGCCGTGCTGGGCCTGTCGCTCACGATGAACACCCCGCCCTGGGTCCTGGCGGTCCAGGTGGTCGTGCTCGGGCTCTCCGCCACCTTCATCCTCTCCCGCCCTAGCCCGCCGACGAACACCGTCCGGGATGGTGGCTCCGAATCATAGCAGGCCGTTGAAAAAGGCCGCTACGCCTGAGCATGAAGATCCTTCGACCTGTTCAGAATTGAGTTAAGGCGTTGAAAGATAATATTTCAGCCTGAGCCTATCGACGGGTTTGGGCGGTGGACAGGCCTTCTCCAACCACCTTCTAGTGGTCGTTGCCCCTGTTCCGCGACGGAACGCCGAGCCGGTCGCGCCCCTCAAAACGTCACCCTGACACCAAGCGTCGCGTTGAAGGGCTGCCCGACGGTTACCCGGTCTTGCCCATTCGCGCTGGTGTAGTACTCCGTATCGGTAAGGTTCTGAAGTTGAAGCCGCGCCTGCAGGTTCTCGTTGAACTCATAGGAGGCGCCGAGATCGAGACGGACGTAGTCGGGAAGGTCCGGCGGCGAGCCTCCTTCGGTGCTCGTCGGCTTTTCGCCCTGGTAAACGGCACCTCCGAAGATCCGCAGACCGTCCAAGGGACCCTGCGTAAAGCGATAGGCGGCTTGCAGGGAGGCGGCATGGCGCGGGACGTTCCGCAGCCTGGTCCCGCTCGGCACGCCGCCTTCGTTGTCGGTGATCTCCGCATCGGTGAAGGCGTAGGTCACGCCGAGGCTGAAGTTGTCGAAGACCTCACCCGACAGATCGAACTCCACCCCCTGGCTGCGCACCTCGCCCAGGTTGGTCACGGCAAAGGGGTCGGCCGGATCCGTGTCGATGACGTTCTCCTTTTCCGTGCGAAACACCGCTAACGTCCCAGTCAGCCGCCCTTCGAGCGCGTCCAGTTTGACGCCGACTTCGAAGCTGCGCCCCGTCTCGGCGTCGACCTGATCGCCGTTCGCGTCCCGCAGGGTACTGGTGGGCGGCGGCGCCCGATAGCTTTCGGAGTAGGAGGCATAGAGGCCGACCTGCTTGACCGGCTGGTAAACGAGCCCGGCACGCGGCAGAAAGGCGCTGTCCTTGAAATCCTCGTCTCGCGCATCCGTCACCAGCGCACCAGCGTTGAAGGTGGTTTCGATGTCGCTCGACAGCCAGACGGAATCCCAGCGCGCGCCTAGCAGCAGCTTCCACTGCTCGCTGAGATCGATCTGGTTCTGAGCGTAGACGCCGATAGATCGCGCTGTGAAACTTGAGTCGAAGCGCTGATTGCCCGGTACGGACAAGTCGAAGTCCGGCAGGTCGACTGGAAAGTCCGGTGCGAAGGCATCGATGGGGGCTCCGGGTGCTCCACGAAAGAAAAGCAGGTCGCTTTCCCGATAGGACGCGTCCAGACCGAACAGCAGTGTATGGCCGATAGATCCCGTCGAAAGCTCTGCGACCAGCTCCGGTTGAGCCGTTAGGAACAGGTCCGAGCCGTCGTTGCTCACACGTGCGGCGGAGACTTGCGAGCCAATGACGCTGCTAGGTTCTAGCCCCTCGCTCGACAGGTCGCCGTAGCTGCCGTAGAGGCCCAGTCTGGCATTGACCGCATTCGAAAGTTCGCGGTCGACCCGAAGCGCTCCCGTCACGATATGGGATGTCTGGTCGTCGTCCTGGTCTTCGCCGAGAAAGAAGTCTCGCGGCAGGTCCAGATCGCCATCCACGAAGAAATTGCCGCGGTCGAAGACGTCTTGCCGGTATTGATAGGACAGTTCCAGGTTGGCGACGGTCTTGTCGTCGAATTCCAGGTCGACCACCGGGGAGGCGAAGAAGACCGTCTTGTCGCTGTCTTGCCGGAAGCTCCGTTCCTGTTCGGCAGCGGCGTTGAACCGGTAGCGGGCGCGGCCCTGTTCGTCGATCGGACCGCCGCTGTCCAGGGTTGCGCGGATGTCGCGGAAGCGGCTGCCTTCGCCTGCAACTCCAGTGCCGCCGCTCACCTCCGCCTGATAAAGCGGCTCGGACAGAGGCTGCTTCGTGACGATGTTGATGAGACCGCCGGGATCGGCGCGGCCGAACAGCGTCGCGGTAGGGCCGCGCAGCGCCTCGATCCGCTCCACGTTGACGGTATCGAGGGTCGAGGGCCGGCCGCTTCGATTGCCGTTGATAAGGATATCGTCGGCGACGAAGCCGCGGGCCAGGTAGGCGTCGCCGACCAAGCCGCCGATATTGTTGTCCCGCTGAATTCCGGCCAAGTAGTCGTAGGCGTCGGCGACTTCCGTCGTCCCGGCATCTTCCAATGCCTGGCGTGTTACCGCCTGGCTCGACTGCGGCGTCTCGATGATGGGCGTGTTCGTCCGTGTCGCGCTGAAGGAGTCGGGCGCGGCGTAGCTCTCCGTCAGGGTGCCGCCCAGCACGGCATCGACCGTGATGGGCTGCAGCTGCAGCGGTCCGTCGGTGCCCGCCTCCGGCTCCGCCCGGCTGACGATCACCGTGCCGCCCGTACCGATGCGTAGCGACAGACCGCTTCCGGAGAGAAGACGTCGAACCGCTTCCTCCGGAGCCATGACGCCGGACAGAGGCGGCGCGGTTCTGCCCGCGACCAGGGCGTCTTCGGTGATGATCGTGACGCCGGTCTGCTCGGCCAGCTCGACCAGCGACTGCCCCAGAGGTTGCGCTGGCAAGTCGATTGGAACCGGCTGATTTTCTTGGGCTGAGCCGGATGCGGCGAATGAACCGAGCAGCAGCAATGAAACCAATCCGCGCAGCGCTATGCGGCGGATCGACCTAAGGTAACGGATCTCCAAGAACTTTCCCCCCGTAACAAATATTAATGCGTCGCAATCGCATCTAAATGAACGACGCTTGAGGTGAGGGAATCGTCACCGACCATCGGCATTTTTGTCTCGGTTTTGGACTCTGGGTATCTAGTTCGCCACGTCCGGAGGCCTGCTGCCGATCATGATCAGGGGACCTGGCGCGCGCCAGACGACGATGGGCAGGGCCTCGCCGAGCGCGGCGAGCATGCCATCGATATCCGCCGCGTCGAAGACCGCCGTGATTTCGAGCTGCGCCGCCGTCCGGTCGCGTAGAAGGATCCAGTCGTCGTGGTAGCGATTGGCGTCGGCGACGACGTCGGACAGCGCTGCGCCGTTGTAGACGAGGCGGCTGCGGCGCCAGGCGCCGACCGTTGCGGGCTGGATCGCGGTGATCCCGTCGAGTACGCCCTGGCGGTCGGCGGAGATCTGCTGACCGGCCGACAGCCGTGTCGACACGGTTTGGTCGTTCGGAGCCGTGGCGCGGAACTCCACCGTCCCCTCCGCGACGGCCACGCCCAGTCGCTCGGGCCTGCGGCGAACGTCGAAGGCCGTGCCGAGCGCTTCGATGTAGGCGCCGTCCGACTCGACGATGAAGGGCCGGGCCGAGTCCTTCGCCACCTCGAAGAAGGCGTCGCCGGAATGCAGCCGGATGTTCCGTGCCGTCTCACCCAGCTCGACCGAAATGCGGGTTCGGGCGCCGAGCGTGACGCTGCTGCCGTCGGCTAACGCGATCTCGCGCGTTTCGGCGACCTGCGTTTCGAAATGTTTCGAGTCGGGCGACAGCAAGGCCGTGGGATCGGTCAGCAGCATGACGAGGAGCAAGGTCGCGAGCACGGCCGAGCCGGCGGCGAAGCGCAGGGGCCAACGCCGCCAGTCGGCGCTTCGCCAGGCGATGAAGCGCTCGCGCGGCAGGGGCCGCAGGCTGCGCGAGGGCAGGGCGGTTCTTTCGATCCCGGCGACCTCGCGCCATAAGCGTGCCGCACGGTCGTAAGCCGACCGATGCCGAGGGTCGGCCGCAAGCCAGGCATCGAACGCTTGCCTCTCCGCGGGCGTCATGTCTCCGGCTTCGATCCGGGCTTGCCAGTCGTGCGCGGCGATCCGGATTGCGTCTGTCGTCTCGTCGTTGGAAGCCACTGGCCCGTATCTCAAAAGATGCGCGTATTTCGAAAGATAGCTGTCACTGTTCGGCCAAGATCGCATCGAGATCGATCATGGCGCGGGCGACGTGCTTTTTCACGGCCGTCTGCGAAAGACTCGTGCGCCGTGCGATTTCGGCGAAGCTGAGCCCTTCGATCCGGTTCAACACCAGCATTCGGCGGCGCTTCGCCGGCATTGCGTCCAAGGCCGCCGCGATCACCGCGATCTGTTGCTTCGCCACCAGAACACGTTCGGGCGTGACCTCCTCGTCCCGCGATCCGAGCGGAAGCCCGTCGATCTCCTGCGGTCGGCGGTCTCGAACGGCCTGCGACCGCTTTTCCGACAAGGCGATGTTTTGCGCGACGCGCCAGAGAAAGGCCTTCGGATTCTCGATGGAGCGAAAGTCTTCATGCGCCGCGACCCGGGCAAAGGCGAGTTGCGCGATGTCCTCGGGCTCCGGCGGTCCCTGACCGAACGAGGCCGCGAGATACCGACAGAGGTCGCGCCAGTGATCTCGGTGCAGGCTGGCCAGAGCGGTCGTTCGAAAAGCTTGGCCGGGCGCGGAACTCGACCTGGCGGCCGTCCGTTCGCCGGCATCCCCGTCCGGACGATGCTTGATCGTCAGCTCATCCATTCTCGACGATGCCACCAAGCGCCGTTGAACAAACCGGCGTTCCAAGAGAAACGACCCGGCCCGGGCGTCGCAGTCGATTGCGGCGCCGCAGAGGAGTCTTGCCGAACGACCGCATCGGTTAACCCTGCGGCGAAGCCCTTTCCGGATCGCGCACGAGCGGCCAGTAGGCGCGGTGCCTTTGGCTGTCCCAGCCTTCGATCTCGATCCAAAGGCGGACGCCCTCGAGCGCCTCCGGCAAATGGACATGGCCGTGGGCGTTGCCGTCTCCGCCTTCGACGATCTCGCTGTCGAGGTCCTGGCCGCCGGCGTCCGTCAGCCCGACGCGGATGAAGCGGGCATCGCGGAAGCGGCCGTCGGCGATCTGCGTGTAGACGTCCATGTCGGCGCCGGGACGCACCGGCGGCAGGTCGGCCTCCAACAGGCCGGCCAACCCGATGGCGGAGACCTCGAAAGGCCCGGCCGCCCGCGCCTCGAAGTGCCGGCCGCGGTCGCCGATACCCTCGGCGCCGAGGGACAGGACCAGGATGCCGCCGGCGACGATGCCGCCCAGGAACAGGACATTGACGTACTTCAAGGCGCCCATGGGGCCGCCCCAGGGCTTCACCCAGTTCCAGAGTCGCCGCAGGCCGGTGGCGAGCCGGGTGCCGCTCAGCAGAGTGCCGGCGGCACGGCGCGTGCGCTTGAGATAGATGATCAGGCCGGAGATGGTCAGGAAGCTGATTAGGGCGCCGCCCAGGAACCAGAGCAGCTTGACGGCCAGATCGCCCGCGCCGCCCTTGGCCCAGGTGCCGTAATGCAGCGGGTGCATGGCGGCGTCGACGCGCTGGCTGGCCGTCCAGTCCTCGGACAGGCGCGCGCCCATGATCTCGGCCGTGTAGGGATTGACGTAAACCGTGTTCGCGCCGCCGTTGACCAGGATCTCGCCGCGGTCGCCGACGACGGTGAAGGGCTTGTCAGCGATGGTCGGCGGCAGAAGTGTCGTCACCCTCATGTCGGGGTAGGCGGCCTGCACGGCGGCGACGATCTCCGCGCCGGAGCGCGGCTCCGGCGTCTCGGGGCCGAGGGCCTCGAGCTCGGCGGTCGTGAGGCTCGGCGGCGCCGGCCGATCCGCCACGATGTCGGGTGCGCCGCCCGCGCTGACCAGCGGATCCTCGTAGAACCACCAGGTGCCGGTCAGACCGATAATCATCAGGAACCAGAGCGACCAAAGGGCTGTCAGGCGATGAAGATCGCCCAGCCAGGTGCGCGCGTCGCGGTGGAAGCGGGGGCGGCGCAGGAAGCCGCGCCAGAACTTTTTGTAGGTGATCAGGCCGGTGACGATGGAGATCAGCAGCAGGACGCCGAAGAAGTTGACGAAGTAGCGGCCGATCACCGGCAGGAAGAGGTTGGTGTGCAGGATGTTGATGAACTGCCCGATCGTCACGAAGGGGGTCTCGCCGATCACCGCGCCGTCGAACTGGTCGAGCCAGACCAGGCGAAAGCCCTCTTCCGGCGAGGTGACGAGGGCGGAGGCGGCCCTGTGCTCGGTCATGGCGCCCGTCCGAACGCTGGTCACGCCGACATCGGGATAGGCAACCCGCAGGTTGTCGTAGAGTAGACCGGGATTGACCCGCTCCTCGCCGGGGGAGACGCGCATCTCCGAATGGATCAGCCAGTCGATCTCGGCGTAGAGCACGGTGATCGTGCCGCTCACCATCACCACCGCCAGCAGGATGGTCAGCCAGAGCCCCGAAGCCGAGTGCACCAGGAAGGCGATGTTCGACGCCGTGCGCTTACGCCTGGGTCGGGCGCTGGTCGTCATGCTGCCGAGGGACTCAACGGTCATCCGAGGGACTCAACGGTCATCGCGGCTCTCCGGAGGGCTGCCTGAATACTGTGATATTGAGAGTCATTCGCACTTAGTGATTTGCTTTTATAGACATCTCCTTGCGATGACAACGCCTTGTCCGGCCTTGAACCAAGATCGTTAGGATGCGGCGCCAACCGTATCGGCGGTTCGGATCGACTCGTAGAGGGCACAGGCGGCCGGCGAGGTCGTCGTGGGAGAGCGATAGACGTAGTAGTTGACGTCCGGAAGCGGCGGCAGCCCTTCAGCTTCGCCGAGGATACGGGTTTTCGCGAAGAACGAACTTTCCGTCCGAACCGTTACGCCGAGGCCCGCCGCGACGCAGAGGCGAACGCCCGCCAGATCGGGGGAGGTGAAGCGCTCGACCGACGAAATGCCGCTCAGATCCAACGCGGCCAAGGCGATCCGGCGGAACATGCTGGGCTCGTCCGCCAGGATCAGCGGCAGCGGCATCTTCGGATCGTGCCGGTAGCTGGCGCCCGCGATCCAGAGCGACGGCAGCGTCGCGATCAGGGCGCCTTCGTAGTTGTCCGCGCGGCGTGTCGAGAGCGTCACGTCCAGGCGTCCTTCCCCCAGCATCGACATCAGGGCCGGGCTGCGGCCGACATGGATCGTCACCCGGACGTGTGGCCAATCCTGCACGAAGCGGGACAGGATCCCCGGCAGCAGTTCCTCGGCAACCTCCTGCGGCGCGCCGATGGTGACGACCCCGGTCTCCGTGGCCCGATCCGTCGCCGTCAGGGCGTGGTTGACGAGCGAAACGATCTCGCGCCCATAGGTCACCAAGGTACGGCCGGCGGAGGTCAGCTCCCGGCGTCGCCCGACGGTTCGGAACAGGGGTTTTCCGACTCTCTCCTCCAGCTTCTGCATCTGCTGGGTGATGGCCGATTGCGTCCGTCCCACCCGCGCCGCGGCCGCCTCGAAGCTGTTTTCCTCGGCAATGGCGATCAGAGCCTTGAGGTGACTCACCTGCACATCGTGAGGCATGCCGAGGGTTCCATCTTGCGGTTGAAGAGGCTGTCAAAGCATCATTGTTGCTAATGTATAGACAATTTCTTCTAATTATTTCTAATGAAATGGGCGTGCTAGCGTTTTCGCGTGCCCCGTTCCCAGGGCAGGCCCTCGAACCCTCGGGCAAAGACGCAAGAAACAATCAACAGGAGGCAGATCCGTGAAGAAACTAACGGCGCTACTCGCAACAAGCTTGATGGTCGGCATGATGGGATCCGCTTCGGCCGCGGACTTTCCGGAAAAGGACATCGATCTCATCGTACCCTTCGCGCCCGGCGGCGGCGTCGACACCACGTCGCGCATCATCGTCGAGACCGCGAATACCCTGCTCGAGGGCACGGAGTTCAACGTGGTCAACCGCGCGGGCGGCGGCGGCGTGGTGGGGCAGACGGTTGCCTCGCAAGCGGCTCCGGACGGCTACACGGTCCTCGCCATGACCAGCTCGGTGGTCACGAACCCGAAGCTGAAGGGGGCCTCCTACTCCGTCGAGGACTTCCTGCCCGTCGGGCTCTACAACCTCGACCCCAGCGTCATCGTCGTGCCGGCCGACTCGCCCTTCGAGACGGCCCAGCAGTTCATCGCGGCGGCGGAAGAGGCGCCGCTCAACATCGTTATCGCCGGCATCGGCACCTCGCACCATATGGGCGGCCTGGCCATCCAGCAGGTGACCGACGCGCAGTTCAACTACGTCCCCACCAAGGGTTTCGGGCAGCAGTTGCAGGCCGTGCTTGGCGGACATGCCGACGGCGCCCTTTGGCCGCTCGGCGAGGCTTCGAGCCAAGCCAAGACCGGCGGCGTGCGTCTGCTGGCGATCGCGTCCGACGCCCGCGACGAGGGCTTTCCCGATGTACCCACCTATCAGGAAGCGGGCATCGACATCAGAATCTGGGCCACCTTCCGGGGGTGGTCCGTGCCGAAGGGCACGCCCGACGATGTCGTGGCCAAGCTGTCGGACCTGCTCCGGACGGTCAACGACACGCCGGCCTACCGGGAGAAGATGTCCGGTGCCGGTTTCAAGCCGGTCTTCCGGGATGCCGACGGTTTTCAGCAGATCGTCGACGACTATGCGGCCCTGACCTCGAGCATCATCGAGCAAAGCGGTCTGGGTCAGTAGGGATCGGCCGTTCGGCCTTCCATCCGTCGCCTGGTTCCGGGATCCTTGCCAACGCCTGCGCTCCCGGGGCCGCGCGGACGGCTCCCGTCGGCTGAAAGCCTCCTGATATGTCAAACCGCATCAGACTCCAAAACGACCTTTGGATCGGGGCGCTGCTCTGCGGCTTCGGCCTCTGGGCGGCGTGGGAAGCCCAAGGCTTCGATGCCCGCTCCGGTACCTATCCGACGATCCTGGGCGGGCTTCTGGCGGCATCGGGAGCCTGCGTCGCCGTCATGGGTCTGCTGAAGAGCAAGCGAGACCTGCCGATGGCCGGCGCGCTGCGGGCCGCCCTTCCGGCGGCTGCGGTGATTGCCGCCTGGGCCGCGGCGCTCGGCTTCGGCCTCGGGTTTCTGCTGCCGACTCTCCTGATGCAGATCGCCTTGCTTTGGCTCGGTGGCGTCCGGGGCGCGCTGCGCATCCCGATCTATGCTCTGCTGATCACCGGCGTTGCCTACGGGCTGTTCGGGCTCGCGCTCGACGTACCGCTGCCGCAGTCCCGCATTCCCGGACTGCTGTAGGGCCTGCCGGAACGGAGATGCCGACATGGACTTGATCGCCCTCGGGTTCTCCACCCTCTTCGTGCCGAGCGTCGTTCTGACCTTGGCGATCGGTGTCTTCGCGGGTCTCATTGTCGGCTCGATTCCCGGCATCAACGACAACATCGCTTTTGCGGTCTTCATTCCCTTCTCCTTCGCCATGCCGCCGGAGCAAGCCCTGGCGCTGATGGTCGGGGTCTACTGCGCCGCCGCGGCGGGCGGGGCCATTCCCGCCATCATGATCAAGGTGCCCGGCACGGCCTCCGCTCTTCTGACGGCGGTCGACGGCAACGCGATGGCGCGTCAGGGCGGGGCGGGAAGGGCGCTGTCCATCGCAATCACCTCCTCCGTGATCGGTGGAATCGCCAGCTCGCTGGTCCTGCTGGTCTTCGCCCCCGCCCTGGCGATGGCGGCCTTGCGCTTCGGCTACGTGGAGAACTTCGCCCTGGTCGTCCTCGGCATGTCGAGCGTGGTCGGCTTGCTCGCCGCCAACGTCGTGAAGGGCATCATCTCGGCGTTGATCGGACTTCTCGTCGCCACTGTGGGATTCAGCCTGGTGACCGGCTTCCCGCGCTATACCTTCGACAACGTCAACCTGATCGAGGGGATTCCCTTCGTGCCCCTGCTGGTCGGGCTGTTCGGGGTCGCGGCCATGTTCGAACTGCTGGTTGACATCTGGCAAGAAAGGCGCAGTGGAAAGGCCGTCAGCAGCCTGCCGCCGATCGGCTCGCTCCGTCTCGGGCGCGGTCTCGCGAAGCGGCTGGCGCCCGTCTGGTCCGTCAGTGCCACGATCGGAAACCTGATCGGCGTGCTGCCCGGTGCCGGCATGCTGATGGCGATCTTCCTGTCCTACGATCAAGCGGCACGCCGTTTCGCCAGGCGCTTTGCCGGCAAGCCCGGCGAGAAGGCCTGGGGCGAGGGCGCTCCGGAAGGGATCGCGGCGCCGGAGGCGGCCAACAGCGCCGTCACGGCCAGTTCCATGGTCCCCTTGCTTTCTCTGGGGATCCCCGGCAACTCGACCTCCGCCCTGTTCATCGGGGCTTTGGCGATCCACGGCATGGTGCCGGGGCCTCTGCTTTTCACCCAGCACGGCGACATCGCCTGGATGATCATTGTCGCCTTTCTGATCGCGAACCTGCTGCTCTGGCCCGCCGCTTTCCTCGTCATCAGAGGGGTTTCGCGCTGGATCTTCGCGATACCCAAGGAAGCCATGGTCGGTGTCATCGCCCTGCTCTGCCTGCTCGGCGCCTATGCCGACGGGGCCAACAGTTTCAACATCTGGGTCGCACTTTCGGCCGGCGTGGTCGCCTTCTCCATGCGTCTCGCAGACATTCCGCTCGGTCCGGCAATTCTGGGACTCGTGCTGGGGCCGCAGTTGGAAAGCTCTCTTTCCAACGCGCTCTCGATCTCGGGCGGCGACTGGCTGGTTTTCGTCGATCCCGTGAACCATCCCATCAGTGCCGCCATGATCCTTGCGTCCCTGGTTTTCTGGCTGCTGGCCGTACGCGGCTGGTGGCGTCGCAGTAAGGAGAACTCCGCTGCTTGAAGACTCACCCTCATTCGAACAGTTGAAGCGAGAGACCTTGTCATGAGCAATGAGATCGATGCCCGCCGAACGCTGACCGAAGACCTGCTCGCGAAAACGCGCGCCACCCTGAACCAGGGAGCTCTGACCCGCGAAAAACTGAGCGTCATCAAGGAGGACCTGCATGCGCTGTCGCAGAAGACCGAGTTATGGCGCGAGGCCGATTACCCGGCTCCGAACGAGGGTGAACAGCAGAACCGCTTTCTCATCGCTCAGGAGTCGGGCGAGGGTTTGTCGCTTTATCTGAACGTCATGCGGCCGGGCAAGAAGATCCCGCCGCACAATCATACGACCTGGGCCTGCATCGCCGCCGTCGAAGGTGCCGAGCACAACACGATCTACGACCGTCTCGACGATGGCTCCGTCGAAGGCGAGGCGCAGTTGCGCTCCCGCGAAATGATCGAGCTGAAGCCGGGACATGCACTCGCCCTGATGCCCGACGACATTCACAGCGTCGAGATCAAGGGCGAGAGACCCATCCGTCATCTGCACTTCTACGGGCGTCCGCTGGAAACGCTGACGGAGCGGGTCACCTTCGATGTCGAGGCTGGCACCTGCAGGATCATGGATATCGGCGTAAAGACCAAAGCCTGAGGCAAGCAATAATGAAATATGTTTCGGCGGAGACCGTGAAATCCAAGCTCACGGACGGCGACGAAATCGCCTTTATCGATGTGCGCGAGCATGGGCAGTACGGGGAAGGCCACCCCTTCTTCTCGGTGAACCTTCCTTACAGCCTGTTCGAGACTCGCGTCGAAGCGCTGCTGCCCAGCCGCTCGGTGCGCTGCGTCCTCTTCGACGATGGTGACGGTATTGCGGAGAAGGCGGCGGCTCTGCTCGAGGCCGGGGGCTACGGCTCCGTGCAAGTCCTGGAGGGCGGTGTGGCCTCCTGGGCCGCGGCCGGCTTCACTCTCTTCAAGGGGGTCAACGTGCCCTCCAAGAGTTTCGGCGAACTGGTCGAGCATGAGTTGGGAACGGTCTCGATCTCGGCCGAGGATCTCAAGGCTCTGCTGGATCGGGGAGACCCGGTGGTGGTCCTCGACGGGCGGTCGCCCGAGGAGTTTCGAAAGATGTCCCTGCCGGGCGCGCGCTCCTGCCCAAATGCGGAACTGGCTTACCGGCTATCGAGCCTCGTTCCCGATCCGCGGACGCCGGTCGTGATCAATTGCGCCGGCCGGACGCGCTCGATCATCGGCGCGCAGACGCTTCAGGAGTGCGGCGTCGCCAATCCGGTCTTCGCGCTGCGCAACGGGACCCAGGGCTGGCGCCTCGCCGGTTTCGAGCTGAATCACGGACTGGCGCCGCAGGCATTGCCCGCGCTGAGCGCCGCCGAACTGGCCGAAACCCGTCGACGGGGAGATGAGATGATTCGCGGTTTCGGCCTGGCGACGGTCGATGCGGAAACCCTGCGGGCTTGGCGGGCCGAGGAGCAAGCGACCACCTACCTGTTCGACGTGCGCACGCAGGAAGAATATGAGCGGGCGCATTTTCCCGGCGCGCGCCTCGCGCCGGGCGGCCAACTCGTGCAGGCGACCGACGAGAAAGTCGCCGTTCGCGGTGCCCGTATCGTGCTGAGCGACGACACCCGCTTGCGCGCGGCCACCACCGCACTTTGGCTGAGCGGTATGGGCCACCGGGTCTGGATCCTGGAGGAGGACGCTTCCAACGGGACCGCCACGGGGCCCGAAAGCGGGAACGAGGGCGCGGCGAACACGATCGCGCTTGCCGATCTGAAATCGGCGGTCGCTTCGGGTGCGGTTCTTCTCGATGCCTCGTCCGGTCTCGACTATAGAGACGCGCATGTCGAAGGCGCTTTGTGGGTGACGCGCGCCCGGCTGAATCGCCTCGACCTGCCGAAGGACGGCTCCATCGTCGTGACCGGCCGGTCACGGGCTTTGATCGCCGGCGTGATCAAGGATCTCAGGGCCATGGGTTACGCAAGACTGGACGCCGTGCAGGGCACGCCGTCATCCTGGCAGGCGGCGGGTCTGACGCTGGTCGAAACGGCTGATGTCCCGAGTCAGGAGGACTGTATCGACCATCTCTTCTTCGTCCACGACCGCCATGACGGCAACTTCGAGGCCTCGCGCCGTTACCTGGAATGGGAACTCGGTCTGTTGGATCAACTCGACTTGCAGGAACGCTCGGTTCTCACTCCTAAACGCGCGAAGCGCGTGGAAACGGTCTGACGCGTGCGCCGCGAAACCAAGCTCGTCCGCTATGGCCGCCCGGCGTTGCCGGGCCCGGCCAATCCGCCGGTCGTGCGCGCCTCCACGATCCTGCACGACACGGTCGAAAGCTACGTCGATACCAAGGCCAGGCGGGAAGAGGACGACGGTGTTCTCTCCTACGGGCGCCGGGGCACGACCACCGCCCACGCGCTGATGGCGGCGGTAGCGGACCTGGAGGGAGGTGAGGCGGCTTATCTTTTCCCGACCGGCGTGGCGGCGCTCGCCTCCAGTCTTTCGGCTTTCGCCGGAGCGGGCGATCACCTTCTGGTGGTCGACACGGTCTTTCATGTGACGCGGAAGCTGTGCGAGACGGTGCTGCGCCGCAATGGCGTTTCGGTGGACTACTTTCCGTGGGATGCGACGGATCTTGGCCCCTGGATACGGCCTGAGACGAAGGCCGTCGTGGTCGAGTCGCCCGGGTCTCAGACCTTCGAAGTGATGGATTTGTCGAGCCTGACGCGCTGGACGCGCGACCGGGGCCTGACCGTCATCGCCGACAACACCTACGGGTCCGGCTGGCTCTACCGTCCGCTGGAGCTCGGCTGCGATGTATCGATCGTCGCCGGGACCAAGTATCTGGGCGGTCATGCCGATGTGATGATGGGCGCGGCGGCGGCGCGCGGTGCGGCGGCGGCCACCTTGCGTGCGGCCGTGATCGCGACCGGACAGACGTTGGCCCCCGACGAAGCCTACGCCACGCTGCGCGGCATGCGGACCTTGAATCTGCGGTTGGAACGGCATCAAGAGAACGCTGCGGCGCTGGCCGAGTGGTTCGCTGGCCGGCCCGAGGTCTCCGCTGTTTTGCATCCCGGACTGCCGTCTCATCCCGGCGCGGAGATCTGGGCGCGAGATGCCGAGGGCTGCAACGGGCTCTTCTCCGTCGTCTTCAAAGACGGATTCCCGTTGGAGCCCTTTCTGGACCGGCTGGAACACTTCGCCATCGGTGCCTCATGGGGCGGCTTCGAGAGTGTCGTCCTGCCCATCTCACCCCTGCACGACCGCGTTCATGCCTACGACCTTCCGGCGGGACCGGCCGCGCGCTTCCACGCCGGCCTGGAGCACGTCGAAGACCTGATCGAGGATCTCGCGCGGAGCTTTGGCGACGGGTAGCGGCAGGTTAGCGGCGGCTCCGTTGCACCGTCTCGCGGCCCAGCAGCAGGGCGAGGGGGATCCAGAAGAGCAGCCACTCCGGGTCCAGTTCCTTGAAGAGGGCGTGAAACTCGAAGAGCCCCCCGATCAGGCCCAGTGCGAACATCGCGGTGAGCGCGCGGGCGGCCGGGTCGCCCGCCGCACGCAGGCCGGCGATGAGGGTCAGTGCGACGATAACCGCGAGCAGAAGACCGCCGATCACACCGCCGTAGAGCAGCGCGCCGATGTAGAGCGAGTGGGTCGCCTTGTAGCCCGCGAGTTCCGGCTCGTAGAGGGCGCCGTAGCCGAACCAGGGCCGGGCCGCGATCTGCTCCAGCGCCGCGCTCCAGATCGCGAACCTTTGGTTGTCGGCCATGCCGATCCTATGGAACTCGTCGAGCGCCCCCGTGGCAATCACGGCGGCGAGAATGGCCAAGGCGGTGGCCAGGACCGCCAGAGTCCGCCAGCGCCGCTCGAGCAGCAGCAACAGGCCGAGACCCCCGAAGAGCGCGACCAGCGGACCTCGGCTCTCGGTGGCGATCACGGTCGCGAACAAGACGGCGATCAGGACCGGGGCGGCGGCCCACCCCCCCAGACGGCGCAGCTCGCCGCGCAGGGCCAGGGCAGCCAGCAGGGCAGCGGCGGCCACGAAGCCGAGCAAGACCGGGTTCTTCACCTGACCCAGGCCGCCCAAGCGCGAGCCGTCCACGATCAGATCGTCGATGCCCTGTTGGTACAAGATGAGATAGATGCTGCAGATGGCGCCGCAGATCAGAACAAAGAGGACCAGGACCCGCTCGATCCCGTAGGGCGCGTCCGCTTCGGCCTTGGCGACCTGAAGGCCCATCGCCAGGAGAACCACCAGCGTGACTGCTGCGAGAACCGCTTCGCCGATCTCCTTCGCTTCCAGTACGGGACTCCAGATGGCGGACAGCAGGCCGTAGGCGATGAAGGCGCCGCTGGCGAGAAACAGCGGGCGCGGCAGCAACAGACGGATCGACTGACGCAGGATCGTGAGGCGCAGAAGAACGACGATCCCCAGCGCGTAGAGGATCCAGCGATGCATGGCGGTCGAAAGAATCGGGAAGCCGGCGAGCAAGACCAGAAGCGCGATCAGCTCGGCGCGGTCCGAAAGGGCCAAGCGTGCACGCCCGAGGAAGGCGCGCGCAGTTCGGCGGGGCGAGTCGGTCACAAGCGTTTGGGTCCTTGTCCGTGCCAGCAGTCGGAAGGTGTTTCAGTACCTTCGATCCTGCGTCGGACACCAGAAGGAAACGCGCGGCCTCGAATCTTGCGAAGCGAGAACCGGCCGCGACGACGGAGCCGGATAGTTACGCACTCTCCGCGTCGTCGGGCAGCAGGGCAATGCGAATGCGGCGGTTCTTGCGGCCCTTGTTGTCGATCTTGACGATCCGCACCGGGGCCGAGTGTCCGGTCGAGCTCAGGTGGGTCCCGCCGCAGGCCTGGCGGTCGAGGCCGGCGATCTCGATCACCCGGAGGCTGCCGTCCGGATCGACAGGCGGGTCCACGGACAGGGAGCGCAGCAACCCCACTTCCCGACGCGCCCGATCGGCTGGGATGCGCTCGCTGCGGATCGGCAAATCCTGACGGATGATGGCGTTGATCTCCGGTTCCAGGGCGCGCAGGGCGGCGGAGTCGGCGCCGGGTATGTCGAAGTCCACCCGCGCAGTGCCGTCCGCATTCATTTGGGCGCCGGTCACCAGGGCGCCGTCGAACTGCCGGAAGACCAGTGCGTTGACGATATGCAGGTCACTGTGCAACTGCGCCTGCTTGCTGCGGAACTCGGGGTCGACCAGAGCCTCGACCCGGCGCGGCAAGGGCACGGCCTTGACCAGGTCCAGCCAGAGGCGGCCGGCCCGCTCCTGGAATCCGGCGATGGCAACTTCCCCATCGGACCAGCGCAGTCGGCCGAGGTCTGCGAGCTGTCCGCCGCCGCCGGGATAGAAAGGACTCTCGGCAAGCAGGATTTTGGTCCCGCGCTGTTCGATCACTTCGGTTTCGAGTGCGAGGACCGTCGGATTGTCCTGACAGAAGTAGCGCATCGATTTGGCTCCCGGACTTTGGCAGACCGAGGTTAGACGCCGCCCGACAGGGGGTCTTGGCGGGAATTGCCCTGTTTGCCGTTGCCCTGTTCGGCCAGGGCGAATTGACCCGGAGTCACCCCGAAGGCGCGTTTGAAATGTCGGGTGAGGGCGCTCTGATCGTAGAAGCCGGCTTCTACGGCGGCTTGCGACGGCGCGGCGCCTTGGCGCATCAGTCGGGCCGCGGCTTCCAGGCGGAACTGCTGCAGGCGGGCATAGGGTGTCATCCCGAGCCGGCGCTTGAAGCGGCGGATGAGCTGGAAGGGCGTCAGCCCGACCTCCCGAGCAAGGGATTTCAACAGCAAGGGTTCGCCGAAGCGGGCTCGCATCAGCTCCAGCGCAAGACCCAGGCGATGGTCGTCCAAGGCCTCCTCCGGGTCGGCGCGACCGGGCTGGCCGTGGGTCCGGAACAGGGCGCCGAAGCTCCGCTCCAGCAACTCGTCCGCCAGCAGAGGGTCGCAGCGGTCGAGCCGGCGATGCAGCGCGAGGAAGGCACTGACCAGACCGGGGTCGTCGATGGCGTTTTGGCAGAAGCCGACGTCGGGCTCGAGACCGGCGTCGGCGCAGAGTTCGGTCAGCGCCTCTTCGCCCAGATAGAAGGCCCTGTACCGCCAACCCGCGCTTTGGTTCAGGTGACCGGCGTGGGGTTCCTGGGGATTGAAGACCAGCAGCCGGCCGGGGCGGGCGATCTGATGCGATCCGCGACTGTAGAAGGCCGAGCCGCCGGCCTCGGTCGCGGCGATCACGAAGGCGTCGTGACTGTGCGTCGGGTAGCTGTGGTCGGTCAGGGCCGCTTGCATCAGGCGCAATCTCGGGAGCCGGCGGCTGCGCCAGTAGAGGGTTCGATTGCCTGCGGTCGCTGGATCCAAGGCTGGGCTCAAGGCACTGTCCGACGGTGGCCGCTTTCGGTCCGATGCCAGGTTAGCATTACCCACTTGTCAGGGTGAAGCTCAGGCTGCCAGGAAGCCGCCGTCGACGCAGATGTTCTGGCCGACGACGAAGGAGGCTGCCTCCGATGCCAACCAGAGCAGGACGTCGGCCACTTCCTCCGGCTGACCCATGCGCTTGATCGGCAAGCCCTGCGCCACGGTTTCCGGGTCCGCCAGGCCGGCGCCGAGCATCATCGGCGTGACGATCCGTCCGGGCGAGATCGCGTTGATGCGGACGCCCTGGGCCGCATACTCCATGGCCGCCGCGCGGGTCAGCGAAATAGCCGCTGCCTTGGACGCGCTGTAGAGCGCGAAGCCGGGGTTGGGATTGCGTACGCCGCTGACCGAGGCGTTGTTGACGATCACGCCGGTTCCGCTGCTCGTATCTCTCGGCAGCATGATCGCCAGCTCGGCCTTCATGGCTTGAAAGAGGGCGCGCAGGTTGACCGCGAAGACGCGCTCGAAGACCTCGTCCGGCTGTTCCGCGAGCGGTTTGCGCGGTTCCTGGTAGCCGGCGTTGTTGAAGGCGACGTCCAGGCCGCCGAGCCGGCTGGCGGCTTCGCCGACCAAGGCTTCGGCCGCGCCCGACTCGGAGAGGTCGCAGGGCAGGAAGTGGCTTTCGCCGCCGTGGCGATTGGTCTCCGCCAATACCTCCAGCCCACGCTCGCGATGACGGCCGGCGATGACCAGGGAGGCACCGGTCGCTGCAAAGGCCAGCGCCGCTGCTCGGCCGATCCCCGAGGTGCCGCCGGTGATGAGGACGCGCTTGCCTCTGAAGCGATTCGGCCCCGCAAAGTTCTTCCGGTCGTCGCGGTCCGACACCAAACCGTCATCCCTAAAGGTGAACTCGAAAACCAGTTAAGGCGTTGGCTGGCCGGTCTGTCTTGGCGAAAATTGCGGAACCGATCAGGCCGGTGGACGTTGCCAGCCGTCTTCGAAGCGGACCTCGGCGCAGCCGGCGAAGCGGCAAAGCCGATCCAGCTCCGCCTCCAGTTTCCTGATCCGGGGCCCGGTGAGACGCAGGCGCCGCTCCGGCCAGACGGCGGAGACCACCAGGGCGTCGGCCTCGCGATCCGCCTTCATGTCGATCCGGCCGACCAAGCGGTCTCCCTCCAGCAGCGGGAAGACGTAGTAGCCGAAGCGCCGCTGCGCGGCCGGTACGAAAACTTCGATCCGGAAGGAAAAGCCGAACAGCCGTTCGGTTCGCTGCCGGTCGCGCAACAGCGGGTCGAAGGGGCTGAGCACGCGCAGACGGCCGGGCGGTGGCGGTGCCTCCGCCAAGCGCTCTTCGATATCCGCCCAGGCATAGGCCTGGCGCGAGCGTTTACCGTCGGCATCTGCGATCTCGACCAGACGTAGCCGCTGGCCCTGGGCTCTGCACCAAGCAGTGGCCTCGGCCGGGGTGATGCCGTCCCAGAAGCGGGCCAGTTCGCCCGCTGCGGCAAAACCCAGCCGGTCGAGGGCGCTGCGGCAGGCCCAGTCGATCAGGCCCGCCTGGTCTGGTATCGCGCTTGGGTCGCGCTGGGCCGCCGGGATAACCTTTTCGACCAGATCGTAGACTTTCTGAAAGCCCTCGCGCCGCGTCACCGCCAGCCGCCCCGTGCGCCAGAGGTACTCCAGCGCGGTCTTGGAGGGGGCCCAGTCCCACCACCCCTGGCCATTGCCGTGATCCTCCTCGCGCAGGTGGGCGGCACGCACCGGACCGTGGCAGTCCACATGCTCCAGCACCTCGTCCAGCTTGCGCAGGAAGCTCTCGCCATGCCAGCGTTGCCAGCGCCGGGCGAACTGCACGGCCTCGCGTTCGAAACGCCTTTGCCAGACCGGGTAGAAATCGGTGGGAATCACCGCCGCGTCGTGGGTCCAGTTCTCGAACAGGCTGCGCTCGCGCTCCAGCAGGCGGCTCAACTGCGCGGGCCGGTAGCCGCTGCGCCGCGTGAAGAGAATCATGTGATGGGCGCGTTCGACCGTGCGGATGCTGTCGACCTGGACGAAGCCCAGCTTCCGCACCAGCGCCAGAAGCGCCGGACCGCTCAGCCGCCCGCCCGTCGAGTCGGAGAGGCCGTGACGTTCGAGAAAGAGCCGGCGGGCTGCGCGGTTCGAAAGCTGCAGGGTCATGTTGCCTGGATCAGCCCATCGACTCGCCGCAGCGGAAGCGCCGCGCTTCCTCCAGGATCCAGTCGCTGAAGAGTTCGATCTTCCGGCTGCGTGGCCGGTTGAGCGGGTAGACGAGGTAGTAGCTGAACTCTCTGGTCATGAAGTCCTGATCGCAGAAGAGCCGCACCAGGCGGCCCGAGGCGATCTCCGCGTCTACCACGGACTCGTCGATCAGCGCGATCCCCTGGCCGGCCAAGGCGGCCTCCGCCAGCAAGGCGTAGGAGTTGAACTTAGGGCCTCGGTTGGGATCGATGCCCCCCAGGCCGGCGGCCTTCACCCACATGCTCCAGGCCGGCGAGGCCTCGTTCGGCAGGAAGAGGGCCGAGTAGTGCAGCAGCGTATGATGCCGTAGGTCGCAGGGATCGCGGAGCGGCGGGTCCGCAGTCACCAAACCCGGCGCGCAGACCGGCACCACGGAGACCGTGAAGAGTTTCTCGACGTGGAGTCCCTCGTAAGTGCCGCGCCCGAACCGCACGCCGGCATCGACGTCTTCGACATCGAAGTTCACCAGATGATCTGCGCCGGCGACCCTTACCTCTATCTCCGGATGCGCCTCTTGGAAGCCAACCAGACGCGGCACCAGCCATTTGGCGCCGAAGGACGGCGCCACGCTGATCGTCAGGACGCCGTCATCCGCCTCCGACTCGAGCTGTCGGCAGGCGTGGGTGAGATACTCGAACCCTCTCTGGAGATCGGGTAGCGCGAGCTGCGCCGCTTCGGTCAGGACGAGTTGGCGGGTCAGGCGGCGGAACAGCTTCTGCCCGATCATGTCTTCCAGCGCCTTGACCTGATGGCTGATCGCGGCCGGCGTCACATGCAGTTCCTCGGCGGCGGCCTTGAAGCTCATGTTGCGCGCCGAGGCTTCGAAGGCCCGCAGACCGTTGAGGGGAAGAAGACGTCGGGCCATGGCGGGGCTGTCGCTGAAAGCTGTTCGCGGATGGGTGAGGTTTTCTATCGCGGCGGTGAAAGGATACTCGTTTGTCGCCTGCGTTCAAAGCTAGCAAGTTATCGTGGAGAGATCCAAGCAGGATCATAGAAAAATATCATTCGAATCTTGCCGCGAACCGAATACTGACCGGCAAGTATTATAATGGAGGCAGCAGTGCTTTTCCAAATGGTGTGGCTTATCTCCGATCCCAAGGCGAATCAGAGATTGAAAACCGCGAGCCAAGCAGGCTCGGCAACGGCCTGGCAGGCCGTTGGCACGCTGGGCCGGGCCGTCGGCAAGGGCCTCAGGGCCTGGTCCGAGGCTGGCGCGCGCCGCCGCGCCCGGTCCGGCGCGGTGCGGGAACTACAACTGATGAGCGACCGTGCACTTGCGGATATCGGTATCGACAGAAGCGAGATTCATCGTGTCGCCGGCGATCTGGTCGAGGTGCAACCGGAAGACAAGGCGGCTCGGCCGCACCCTGAGGTGACTTGGGCACCGCCGGCCTGGCTCTCGCGCGGGACGGCGCTGGCGGTTGAGCGCGCTCTGCGCGAAGAGCGTTTGGTCTCCAAACAAAAGAACTCGGCGGCTTGCTGCGGGTGAGTCTCTGCGAGTTGGAGCGCCATCGTTTTGCCTGGGAGCGGTTCCGACGTCGTCGGGCTTCGGCGTGGGCACAGACTCTCTCCTTACGCGGTGTGCTGATCGGCAAAGTCTGTGATCTGGCCCAATAGGTCGGTGCCAAAGGCGTGGTTGAAGCCGGTAAACTCCTTGGTGTCGGTGGCAACGAAGGGCACGTCGAATAGCTGTTCGCTTACGAACGACAAGAACGGAGCCTTGAGGACTCCCAGTCTGCTTCACCCGCCGCACTCACGGCAAAATCATCGCTTCGTCATCGATAACACTTTGTATCCACTGCGCTATCAGTCCTCACCCTCCCAAGAAAACGCAGTCCATATAGGATATCCGGCCGGAGGAAAGGTGCTGTTGCCGGCGTCGGGCACGGCGGCGTCTGGCAGTGGCGTCGCACAGGTTCCGGTGACTGCGGCAGGGAGCCGCAGTTTGGACGCATTCCAAGCCTTGTCGTTTCCACACTTACGGCTACATTGATTTCAGAAATTTCTGAAATTCAAGAAAGCGCCGGCTTTTCCCATGAATCTTCCCCCCTTGATCCAGACCTTCGTTCTGCATTTCGGCGAAATGGGCAGTCGCTGGGGGATCAACCGCACGGTCGGCCAGATCTATGCGCTGCTGTTTCTTTCCGCTGAACCTCTCTGTGCCGACCAGATCGTCGAGAAGCTTGGTTTTTCCCGCTCCAACGTCTCGATCGGCCTCAAGGAGTTGCAGGCCTGGAACCTTGTGCGGCTGAAGCACCTGCCGGACGACCGCCGCGACTACTTCACGACCCCGGAAGACCTTTGGCAGATCGTCCGCACGCTGGTCGAGGAACGCAAGAAGCGCGAGATCGACCCGACGCTCTCGCTACTGCGCGAGACGTTGCTCGCCGAGCCTGTCTCCCCGGAAGAGCGGCATGCGCAGGCGCGCATGCGCGAGATGCACGAGCTGATCGAACTTCTGACCCGCTGGTACGGCGATGTGCAGCGCCTGGAGACCGAGCGGCTGGTGCAGCTGCTCAGCCTCGGCGCGCGGGTGCAGAAGATCCTGGAAATGAAAGACCGCTTGTCCCTCCTGCCGGGACGCAAGGGGCAGCCTGTGCAGAGGGAAAAGCCGGACGACCGGCAAAGCGGTAAAGGTTAGGAGCCTGTCGATGGACCTGGATCCCGTGATCCTGGCGCGCATACAGTTCGCCGCCAACATCTCCTTTCACATCCTCTTTCCCACTATCACCATCGCGTTGGGATGGGTGCTGCTGGGGTTCAAGCTCGCCTACCAGCGCAGCAAGGACGAGAAGTGGATGGAGGCCTATCGCTTCTGGGTGAAGGTCTTCGCGCTGTCCTTCGCCATGGGAGTCGTCTCCGGCATCACCATGTCGTTCCAGTTCGGCACCAATTGGCCGGGTTTCATGGAGACGGTCGGCAACATCGCCGGGCCGCTGCTGGCCTACGAGGTGATCACCGCCTTCTTCCTGGAAGCGGTCTTCATCGGGATCATGCTGTTCGGCTCCCGGCGCGTGCCCAATTGGCTGCACACGCTGGCGACCTTCCTGGTCGCCTTCGGCACCACCATGTCGGCCTTCTGGATTCTGGCGCTGAACTCCTGGATGCACACGCCCGCCGGTTTCGAGCTGCGCGACGGCGTGGTCCACGCGTCCGACTGGATGGCGATAATCTTCAATCCCTCCTTGCCCTATCGCCTGACCCACATGCTGCTGGCGTCGGGTCTCACGGTTGCCTTCCTGATCACCGGCCTCTCGGCCTTCCGCTGGCTGCTGGGCGACCGCTCGGCCGGTCTGCGCGCGGTGCTGCGCACCGGTCTGGTCATGGCCGCGGTCCTGATCCCCGTGCAGATTTTCGTCGGCGACCTGCATGGCCTCAACACGCTCGAGCATCAGCCGCAGAAGGTGGCGGCCATGGAAGGCAATTGGGAAACCCAGTCGCGCGTCCCTCTGCTGCTCTTCGCGATCCCCGACGAGGAGGCTCGGGAGAACCGCTTCGAGATCGGTATCCCTTACGGTGCGAGTCTCATTCTGAAGCACGACACCGACGGCGTGGTGCCGGGTCTGAACGATTTCGTCGGCGAACACCCGCCGGTCGCACCCGTGTTCTTCGCCTTCCGCGTGATGGTCGGGATCGGCCTTTTGATGCTCGCTTTCTCCTGGTGCGGCGTCTGGCTGACACGCGGGGGCCGGCAGCCGCATCCCTGGCTGGCGCGCGGTCTGGTCGCGATGACCTTCTCCGGCTGGGTCGCGACGCTGTCCGGCTGGTACGTGACTGAGATCGGACGACAGCCCTGGCTGGTCACCGGCGTGCTGCGGACGGCCGACGCCATCTCCACGGTTCCGGCTCCGATCATCGCCGGATCGCTGACTCTCTATCTTGCGATCTACGGTCTGCTCCTGACCGCCTATATCGGCGTTCTGCTGCATCTGTCCCGCAAGGTGGCCAGGGGCGAAGGTCTCGGCCCGTCCGCCGATCCCGCCGGTCGTCTCACGACCGTCGCGGCGGAGTGAGCGCGATGCTGACTCTCTTCGGCGATCCCACCGTCTGGCTGCCGGTCGTTTTCGCGGTACTGATGGGTCTCTCGATCCTCATCTACGTCGTCCTGGACGGCTACGACCTGGGGGTCGGTCTGCTCTGTGCCAGGGCGACAGCGGAAGAGAAGGATCGGATGATCGCCTCGATCGGACCTTTCTGGGACGCCAACGAGACCTGGCTGGTCCTGGCTGTCGGGCTGTTGCTCGTCGCCTTCCCGATCGCCCACGGGCAGATCCTCTCCACGCTCTACATCCCGGTGGTGATCATGCTGGTCGGACTCATTCTGCGCGGCGTGTCCTTCGAGTTCCGAGCCAAGGTGCAGGTCGAACGCCAGTATCTGTGGAACCGCAGCTTCTTCGCTGGATCGCTGATGACAGCCCTGGCGCAGGGCTACATGCTGGGCCTCTATGTCATGGGGCTGGAACAGACGGTCGGCACCGTGATCTTTGCCTGCTTGACGGCCGTCTGCCTGGCGGCCGGTTATGCCTTCATCGGCGCCTGCTGGCTGATCTGGAGGACGGAAGGCGCGCTGCAGCGGAAGGCGGTGGTCTGGGCGCAGCGCCTGCTGTTGCTGGTCGTGCTCGGCATCCTGGCGGTGTCGCTGGCGTCGCCGCTGGTCAGTCCGCGGATCTTCGGCCGGTGGTTCGTCGTGCCGGAAGTCCTGCTGCTGGCGCCCTTGCCCTTGCTGTCCATCGCCATCGTCACCGGTCTCAGGCTGGGCCTGCGCCATCTTCCGGCCCGCGGCGACGCCTTCAGCTGGGCCCCCTTCGCGGCGGCGCTGGGTTTGTTCGTTCTGGCCTTTGCCGGTCTCGCCTATTCTTTCTATCCCTATGTGGTGCCGGAGCGTCTGACGATCTACGATGCGGCGAGTGCGCCGGAAAGCCTGTTGATCATTCTGATCGGGACGCTCTTCGTGCTACCTGTGATCGTCGCCTATACCGCGCTGTCCTACTGGATTTTCCGCGGCAAGGCACGCGACCTTACCTACGATTAGATCTCGTCCAGCGTGCGCGCCTCTTGCGTCGCGGTTTGCGTTATGCGATCTACGAATCGCTCCGTAGGGGAGTAGCCGCCCCAGCGACAGGGGATGCGCGTCAACAGACTCGGCAGAGGTCTTCGGACCGACGCCGTGGCGCGTATGGCCGATACCGGTTTGGCGAGACCTATGGCGAAGGCGCATCGGCCACCAGGGGAGCCGAGGTGCGCGCTTCGCTATTGGTGTCGCAACCGGCTCCCCACAGAGATGCCACATGAGCAGCTTCCTGTTGGTCTTCGCTACGGTCTTTCTCGCTGAACTGGGGGACAAGACCCAAGTGGCGACGCTTCTCTTTTCGTCTGATCGGCGTCACCCGCCTCTCGTTGTTTTCGCGTCGGCCAGCGCTGCGCTGATCCTCTCGACCGCCGTTGCCGTCCTGCTCGGCAGCCTTGCGGAACGCCATCTGGCGATTCTCCCCTTGAAGCTGGTTGCCGGTCTGGGCTTCATCGCGATCGGTATCCTTCTTCTGGTTGAATACGGTAAGCAATGAAATCGATTAATCGTACTCAAACAAGAGCGGTCAGTTCTGTGACGTTTCGGATGAGGTGTTGGAAAACGACTGACAAAACGAAACGGTTTTAGGCTAGTCTATTTCTCGTGATAGCTGTTGCTCGACCCGACCGCCTGTGATGGATCTCACTGTGCAGTTGCGCCCTGGGCGGTAAAGGGCATTGCCAGACACCGGCGAGCCCGGTGCTCTGCGCGTTATCCGACTGACTGGGAAACGAGAATATGACCTGCACGATGTGGGCTGGACGCTTTCGTGGTTTAAATGGAGCGCCGGGCGGGCGAAAGGTCCGGGTCTGGCCGGCAGTCGCCCTGACGGCGGCCCTTCTGGCGCTCGTCGGCTGCGACGAGGAGCAGGCCGAGGCGAATGCACCGAGCGCGCCGCCGCCGCCGCAGGTCAGCGTCTCGCAGCCTCTGGTGAAGCAAGTCGTCGAGGACGACGAATTCGTCGGGCGCTTCGAAGCCGTCAGCGAGGTCGAGGTTCGTGCCCGCGTGGGCGGGTATCTCGAGAGCATCCTGTTCGACGATGGTCAGATCGTGCAGCAGGGCGACCTTCTCTTCACCATCGATTCGCGTCCCTTCGAGACGGCGCTGGGGCAGGCCCAGGCGGAACTCGACAGCGCTCAGGCCGAACTGACCTTCACGCGGTCGGATCTGGCCCGCGCCGAACAGCTTGTCACGCGCGGCAACATCTCTCGCCAGGCCGTCGACGAACGGCGCGAGGGCTTCCTTGGGGCACAGGCCAGGGTCGCCGCGGCGGAGGCGGCGCTGGAGCGCGCGCGCCTCGATCTCGACTACACCCAGATCCAGGCGCCGTTGAGCGGGCGCATCGACCGCAACTACATCTCCGAAGGTAATCTGGTCGAGGAAAACGATACGATCCTGACGTCCATCGTCAGTACGGACCCGATCTACTTCTACTTCGATATCGACGAGCGCTCCTTCCTCGCCTATGCCCGCGACGCCCGCGAGCGCGGCGTCAATCTGCAGGAAGGCGGCGGCGGTTTGGAGGTGACGGTTCGCCTGTCCGATGCGCGCGAAGCGCCCGTGGTGGGCCGAATGAACTTCTCCGAGAACCGGGTCGACCCCGACAGCGGCACCATGCGCGTGCGCGCCATCATTCCCAATCCGGACCTGATTCTGCAGCCCGGCCTCTTCGGCGTGGTCTCCGTGCCGGGGTCGCTGCCTTACGAGGGCATCCTGCTGCCGGACGAGGCCATCGCCAGCGATCAGAACCGCCGAATCGTCTATGTCGTCGGGGAAGAGGACGTGGTCACTCCGCGCGAGGTGCGGCCCGGGCCGCGCATCGACGGATACCGCGTGATCCGCGAAGGTCTGACCGGGCAGGAAACGATCGTCGTCAACGGGTTGATCCGGGTGCGGCCCGGCGTAACGATCTCTCCGCAACCGATCGAGTTGCCGCCGGTGGCTGAGTAGGCCGGCCCGATGAACTTCGCCCACTTCTTCGTCGACCGGCCGATCTTCGCCACGGTTCTGTCCATTGTCACGGTGGTGACGGGCCTGATCGCCTTCTTCGCGCTGCCAATCTCCCAGTATCCGGAGATCGCGCCGCCGACTGTGGTGGTGAGCGCCTCCTATCCCGGCGCCAACGCCGAGACGGTGGCCGAGACCGTGGCGACGCCGCTGGAGCAGGAGATCAACGGTGTCGAGGGCATGATCTACATGTCCTCCTACTCCACCAGCGATGGGCAGGTGCAGGTCACCGTCACCTTCGCGCTGGGAACCGACCTGGATCAGGCGCAGGTTCTGGTGCAGAATCGTGTCGCCGTCGCCGAGCCGCGTCTGCCGGAGGAGGTGCGCCGCCAGGGCGTGACCACCCGCAAATCGTCCCCCGACATCATGATGGTCGTGCATATGCTCTCGCCGGACGAGAGCTACGACCAGCTCTATGTCTCCAACTATGCGCGCACCCGTGTCCGCGACGAAATCGTCCGGCTGACAGGGGTCGGCGATGTTCGGCTGTTCGGCGAGCGCGAGTTCTCGATCCGCGTCTGGCTCGACCCTGACAAGCTGTCGGCCTACAGCCTGACCGCCGCAGACGTCATCGAGGCGCTGCAGGAACAGAACGTCCAGGTGACCGGAGGTGCCATCGGGGCGCCACCTTCGCCCGACGGCACGCCCTTCCAGGTGACCGTCTCCACCCAGGGGCGCTTCTCCGACCCGCGCGACTTTCGCCGGATCATCGTCAACGCGACCGATGACGGGCGCATTGTGCGCGTGTGGGACGTGGCCCGGGTCGAGCTCGGCGCGCGCGACTACGTCACCAACAGCTACCTGAACGGCAAACCGGCGGTGGCGCTGGGCATCTTCCAGCGGCCCGGTACCAATGCCCTGGAGACCGCCGATCAGATCCGCGCCATCATGGAGCGGGTCTCGGGCGACTTCCCGCCCGGACTCGACTACGAGATCGTCTACAACCCGACCGAGTTCATCTCCGAGTCCATCGACGCCGTCTACTCGACCTTGTTCGAGGCCTTGCTGCTGGTCGTGCTGGTGATCCTGGTCTTCCTGCAGTCCTGGCGCACCGCCCTGATTCCGGTCGCCGCCATCCCGGTGTCGCTGATCGGAACCTTCCTGGCGATGGGCGCCATGGGCTTCTCGATCAACATGCTGACGCTGTTCGGCTTGGTCCTGGCCATCGGCATCGTGGTCGACGATGCGATCCTCGTGGTGGAGAACGTGGAGCGGAACATCCGCGACGGATTGTCCCCGCGCGAGGCCGCCCACCGCACGATGGACGAGGTCGGGACGGCGATCATCGCAACCTCGCTGGTGCTGCTGGCGGTCTTCGTGCCGGTCGCCTTCATTCCGGGAATCAGCGGCCAGTTCTATCAGCAGTTCGCCGTGACCATTACGGTCTCCACGGTCATCTCCACCTTCAACTCCCTGACGCTCTCGCCGGCGCTGGCCGCGCTGCTGCTGAGGCCGCACGATGCGCCGCGCCCGAAGTTCTTCTTGGCGCGTGGCCTGCTCTGGGCGGGCGATCGCTTCAATCGCGGCTTCGACCGTTTTAGCGGCGGCTATGCCGGCGGTGTCCGGACGCTGGTTGGCCGCAAGGCTATGCGACTGCTGATGCTGCTGGTTTTCGCCGGTCTGCTGTTCGGCACCGTCCAGTCGGTCAACAGCGTTCCGCGCGGTTTCATTCCCCAGCAGGACCAGGGCTACGCCATCGTCGTGGTGCAGCTGCCCGACGCCGCCTCGCTGAACCGGACCGACGAGGTGCTGCTGCGGGCGACCGATGTCGTGAGGGAGGTGCCGGGCGTGCTCAACGCCATCGGTTTCGCCGGCTTCTCTGGTGCCACCTTCACTAACGCGACCAATGCGGGCGTGATCTTCGCGACCTTCCAGCCCTTCGAGGAGCGCCTGGCCAACGGCCAGCCGGCCGGAGCGATCGTGGGCCAGCTTTTCGGCGCCCTGCAGCAGATCGAGGAGGCCTTCATCATCGCCATCCCACCGCCGCCGGTGCAGGGCATCGGCACCGCGGGCGGCTTCAAGATCCAGCTTCAGGAGCTCAACACGGCGGACATGCGCCGCGTCCTGGAGGCGGCCTATCAACTGGTCGGATTGGCGAACCAGGATCCGCGCCTGCAGCAGGTCTTCACCACCTTCAGTGCCTCCAGTCCGCAGATCTTCCTCAATATCGACCGGGTGCGCGCGCAGATGCTGAACGTGCCGATCGACAGCATCTTTCAGACGCTCTCAATGAATCTCGGGACGACCTACGTCAACGACTTCAACGCCTTCGGCCGGGTCTATCAGGTGCGCGCCCAGGCTGACACGCCTCACCGTCTCGATATCGCCGATATCGAGCAGCTCAAGGTCCGCTCAGTGAACGGCGCTCTGGTGCCGCTGGGCACGCTGGCCGACGTCGAACTGCGCTCGGGCCCGGACCTGGTGCAGCGCTACAATCTCTACACCTCCGTTCCGGTGCAGGGGGCCGCGGCGCCCGGGGTCTCGTCCGGCGATGCGCTGGATGCGATGGAAGAGCTGGCCGCTCAGGTCTTGCCCGGCGGCATGAGCTTCGAGTGGACGGAACTGGCGTTCCAGGAGCGGCAGACCGGCAATACGGCCGTCTTCATCTTCCTGCTCTCCGTGCTCTTCGTCTTTCTGGTCCTGGCCGCGCAATACGAGAGCTGGGTGTTGCCGCTGGCGATCATCCTGATCGTGCCGATGTCCGTGCTCTCGGCGATGATCGGCGTGATGACGCGCGGTATGGACAACAACATCCTGACCCAGGTGGGGTTGGTGGTGCTGGTCGCCCTGGCGGCGAAGAACGCCATCCTGATCGTCGAGTTCGCGCGTCAGGCTCAGGCCGAGGGCGCCTCGGCCGTTGATGCGGCCGTCGAGTCCTGCCGCCTGCGCCTGCGCCCGATCCTGATGACGGCCTTCGCCTTCATCCTGGGCGTCGTACCGATGATGATCGCGACCGGTCCGGGTGCCGAGATGCGCCAAGCCCTCGGCACGGCGGTCTTCTCCGGAATGCTCGGCGTCACCTTCTTCGGACTCTTCCTGACGCCGGTCTTCTACGTGGTGCTGCGCCTGATTTTCCCCGACCGCAGTCACGAGCCGAAGACGCAAGCCGCACCGCAGGGCGCCACGCCGCAGGCCGCGCCGGGGGATGACTAATCGCATGGCAGACCCCACCTCTGGCGTCTGAACGACATGACTTAGGGAAGACAGCGCATGAGTGGACGGACTTGGAAGATCTATCTCTCGGGTGAGATTCACAGCGACTGGCGCGAGCAGATCGCCGAGGGCGTCGCTCGTGCCAAGCTGCCGGTGGAGCTGACGGCGCCGGTGACGGTGCATGAGGACTCCGACGACTGCGGCGTTGTCATTTTCGGGGCCGAGGAGAACAAGGTCTGGCACGACCGCAAGGGCGCGCAGCTCAATGCGATCCGTACCGGCAGGCTGATCGCCGAGGCCGACGTCGTGGTCGTGCGTTTCGGCGAAAAGTACAAGCAGTGGAACGCCGCTTTCGATGCCGGCTATGCGGCGGCGCTCGGCAAGCCCATCGTCACCCTGCATCCGCCGGAGCACGATCATGCCCTGAAAGAGGTGGATGCGGCCGCCAACGCCGTGGCGCGCGCGCCGGAGCAGGTGGTGCAGGCCCTGGCTTACGTCATTCGGGGCGAGTTGCCGCAGTCGTCGGGACGGAAAGCTGCGGCGGAATAACGCTGTTTGCCGAATCTAAACATTATCACATTCGAATATATTGATATGGCTCAAATCACCGCTTAGCTGATTGGCGTAGAGGTTGCCTCTGCGGCTTTTCTCTCCTCGAGCAGCCGCGGGGAAACGTCCGATCAGCGAAAACCGGCGGAGACTGGGCTATGGAACTTACCTATCCGGTCGACACCTCGGTCAAACCCGAGGTCACGACCTTCTTCGAAGCGGCAACCAACACCTTCAGCTATCTGGTCAGGGATCCCGGCTCCAAGGCCTGCGCCATTCTGGACTCCGTGCTGGATTTCGATCCGGCCTCCGGACGCACGGCCACCGTCTCGGCCGACGAGATCGCCGACGCGGTCGAGCGCCAGGGCCTCGAGGTGACCTGGCTGATCGAGACGCATGTGCATGCCGACCACCTTTCGGCCGCGCCCTACTTGAAGAGCCGGCTCGGCGGCAGGATCGGCATCGGCGAGAAGATCGTCCAGGTGCAGGAGATCTTCGGCAAGGTCTTCAACGCCGGCAGCGATTTCCGGCATGACGGCAGCCAGTTCGACCGCCTGTTCCTGGATGGCGACACTTACGAGATCGGCGGCATGACCGCATTCGCCATGCATACGCCAGGGCATACTCCGGCCTGCATGGTGCATGTGATCGGCGATGCGGCCTTCGTCGGCGACACGCTCTTCATGCCGGATTCCGGCACGGCGCGCTGCGACTTTCCCGGCGGCGACGCCCGGACGCTGTTCCGCTCGATCAAGCGGGTCCTCGCCTTACCGCCGCAGACGCGTCTCTTCATGTGCCACGACTACGGCGCCAACGGCGGCCGCGAGGTCGCCAACGAGACCACGGTAGCGGAAGAGCGAGCCAAGAACATCCACGTCCACGACGGCGTGACGGAGGCGGACTTCGTGGAAATGCGCAGCGCCCGTGATGCGACCTTGGGCATGCCGCGGCTGATCCTCCCCTCGATCCAGGTGAACATGCGCGCCGGCGCGCTGCCGCCGCCCGAGGACAACGGGACCCGCTACCTGAAGATCCCGCTCGACGCGCTGTAGGCCCGCCGTTTTTCCGAAGGGAGCTCTGTCATGGAGCCGAAGATCGTCTCTTCGCGCCTGTCCGTGTCCGGCCAGATTGCCCCGTCCGACGTGGCGGGGCTGGCGACCGCCGGCTACCGCGCGATCCTCTGCAACCGGCCCGACGGCGAAGGCGCCGATCAGGCGACTTTCGAAGAGATCGCGGCCGAAGCCAAGAAAGCGAGGCTCGAGGCCCGCTACCTGCCGGTCGTCAGCGGCAAGGTCACCGACGAAGACGCCGCCGCCTTCGGTCGGGCCTTGGACGAGCTTCCGGGCCCGGTCTTCGCCTACTGCCGCAGCGGTACCCGCTCGGTCACGCTTTGGTCGCTGTCCCAGGCCGACGGGCTGGAGCTGACCGAAATCCTGCAGCGGGCCAAGTCGGCGGGCTACGACATGTCCGGTGTGGTGCGCCGGATCGCCAACGGCGGCAAGACGCCGGTCGACCGTGGCGACGCCAGCTACGACGTGGTGATCGTCGGCGGCGGGGCCGCCGGCATCTCGGTGGCCTCCAGCCTGCTGCAGCGCCGCCACGACCTAGAGGTGGCGATCATCGACCCGGCCGATATCCACTACTACCAGCCCGGTTGGACCCTGGTCGGCGGCGGCGTCTTCCGGCCCGGCGAGACGGTGCGCACCATGGCCTCGGTCATCCCCAAGGGGGTGCACTGGCTGAAGGCGGCGGTCGCGGCTTTCGAACCGCAAGAGGACGCGGTGATCCTGGACGGCTGCCGGGTGGTGAAGTACGGGCGTCTGGTGGTTTGCCCTGGCCTGAAGCTGGATTGGGACAGCATCGACGGACTGGTCGAGACCCTGGGCAAGAACGGCGTGACCTCCAACTACCGCTACGACCTCGCGCCCTACACCTGGGAGCTGGTGCGGCAGCTTCGCTCGGGGACCGCGCTCTTCACGCAACCCCCGATGCCGATCAAGTGCGCCGGCGCGCCGCAGAAGGCGCTCTATCTCTCGGCGGACCACTGGCGGCGGTCCGGCCGGCTGAAGGACATGGACATCGGTTTCTACAACGCCGGTGCGGTGCTGTTTGGCGTCAAGGAGTACGTGCCGCCGCTGATGAGCTACGTCGAGCGCTATGGCGCCCAGCTGAACTTCAAGCACAATCTGACCGCCGTGGACGGAGCTGCCAGGAAAGCCTGGTTCACCAGGACAGACGACGACGGCAACAGCGAGACGGTCGAACGCGACTTCGATCTGTTGCACGTCTGTCCGCCGCAGACGGCGCCGGACTTCGTTCGGGTCAGTCCGCTGGCCGACGCGGCCGGCTGGCTCGACGTCGATCAGTCGACCCTGCGGCACAAGACCTTCGGGAAGGTCTACGGTCTGGGCGATGTGACCAACGCGCCCAACGCCAAGACCGCCGCGGCGGCCCGCAAGCAGGCACCGGTCGTGGCTCAGAACCTGCTCTACGACATGGGCGAGACAGGCTATCAATCCCACTATGACGGCTACGGTTCCTGCCCCCTGACCGTCGAGCGCGGCAAGATCGTGCTGGCCGAATTCGGCTATGGCGGCAAGCTGCTGCCCAGCTTCCCCACATGGTTGATCGACAGCCGCAAGCCCAGCCGCCTGGCCTGGTTGCTGAAGGAACGCATCCTGCCGCCGGTCTACTGGCAGGGGATGCTGAAGGGCCGCGAGTGGATGGTGAAGCCGGAGCGTCTGCCGGAAGTGCCGATTCCCTCGGAACAATCGGGACGCTAGGCGCCGCCGTGAGCAAAGGCGTTTTTCTGGCGCGTGTCGGCCGCTGGCTGCCGATCCTGCAGTGGGGGCGAAGCTACGGTCGGGACGCAGCCCTGAACGACCTGGTGGCGGCGATCATCGTCACCATCATGCTGATCCCGCAGTCGCTGGCCTACGCACTGCTGGCCGGGCTGCCGCCGGAGGTCGGGCTCTACGCCTCCATCCTGCCGCTGATCGCCTATGCAGTCTTCGGTACCAGCCGAGCCTTGGCGGTCGGACCGGTCGCGGTGGTGTCGCTGATGACGGCGGCGGCGGTCGGTCAGGTGGCGGCTCAAGGCACGGCCGACTACCTGACCGCAGCTATCGTGTTGGCGCTGTTGTCGGGTCTCTTCCTCATCGCCATGGGCCTGTTCCGACTGGGCTTCCTGGCCAACTTTCTCAGCCACCCGGTGATCTCCGGTTTCATCACGGCCTCCGGTCTGATCATCGCCACCAGCCAGGTGAAACACCTTCTCGGGATCGCGGGCGGCGGTCATACGCTGGTCGATCTGCTGGTGGGCCTGGCGCGCGGGATCGGCGAGACCAATCTGCCGACCCTGTTGATCGGGGGCGGGGCCTTGGCCTTTCTCTTTTGGGTGCGCAGCTCCCTGAAACCACTGCTGCTGCGCTTCGGTCTCCACCGGCGTCTCGCCGAGGTGATCGCGAAGGCCGGGCCGGTCCTGGCCGTGGCGGCGACCGTTGCCCTGACGGCGGGCCTGGATCTTCAGCAGGCCGGCGTCGCCATTGTCGGCCAGGTACCCCAGGGCCTGCCGCCCTTCGCGGTGCCGCTCTTCGATCTGCAGCTTTGGCAGTCCCTGTTGATGCCGGCGGTGCTGATCTCCATCGTCGGCTTCGTGGAGTCCGTCTCCGTGGCGCAGACCCTTGCGGCCAAGCGGCGCCAGCGGATCGATCCCGATCAGGAGCTGATTGGGCTGGGCGCCTCGAACGTCGCCTCCTCCCTGTCCGGCGGCTACCCGGTCACCGGCGGTTTCGCACGCTCGGTGGTCAACTTCGATGCCGGCGCCGCGACGCCGGCGGCCGGCGCCTTCACCGCCGTCGGGATCGCCCTGGCGACCGTCTTCCTGACGCCGCTTCTCTTCTACCTGCCCAAGGCGACCTTGGCCGCGACCATCATCGTCGCGGTGCTCTCGCTGGTCGACTTGGGTGCGTTGAAGCGAACCTGGATCTATTCCAAGGCCGACTTCGCCGCCATGGCGGCGACGATTCTGCTCACGCTGGTCTACGGAGTGGAGGCGGGTATCGTCGTCGGGGTCGGTCTGTCGGTTGCCCTCTACCTTTTCAAGACCAGCCGGCCGCACGTCGCCGTGGTCGGGCAGGTGCCTGGGACCGAGCATTTCCGCAACGTGTTGCGCCACAAGGTGATCACCAGCGAGACCGTGGCAACCCTGCGGGTCGACGAGAGTCTCTATTTCGCCAACGCCCGCTATCTGGAGGACAAGGTCTACGACCTGGTGGCCGCCCAGCCGCAGCTCGAGCACTTCATCTTGATGTGCCCGGCGGTCAACGAGATCGATGCCAGCGCCCTTGAGAGCCTGGAGGCGATCAACCATCGTCTCAAGGATGCCGGCGTCACCTTTCATCTGTCCGAGGTCAAGGGGCCGGTGATGGACCGCCTGCAGCGGTCGCCTTTCCTGGAGGAGCTGACCGGCCAGGTCTTCCTCAGCCAGTACGAGGCCTTTCGTACACTTGCCAGCGACTCGACGGCCGAACCCGATGCTGCCTCTCAGGCCGCGAAGTAGGCAGCTAGCGGCCGTCCGTCTCCGGTGGCCTGGTCTCGGGCGGCACCGTCAGGCATTGGGCCAGCAGTGGGTCCAGTCGTGTCGCACGTGGCAAGGCTTCGTCGCGCAGGATGCGGCGGCAGGTGGCCGCCAGCGTTTCGGCCTCCAGGTCGCAGCGGCCGGGCCGCGCGATTAGCAGGAAGGCCTTGGTCAGGCGTGGGCCGGGCAGGGGGGCGAGGCGGATCCTGGGCAGCCAAGTCTGGCCCTGCAGCACGCAAAGCGGTGTCGTGATGGCGAAGCCGCGGGCCGCCGCGACCATCGCCAGGGTCGGCTCGGCGTCGTCGAACTCCATGCGCCTTGGCGGCGTCAGGCGCAGGCGGGCGAGATGGCGCTCGACCTGTTGCCCGATCGCCGAGCGCGCGGAGTAGCGGATCAGATCGACCTCGGCGCAGAGACGCTCCAGCCGATCCAGCGGTCCGGCATAGCTTTGCGGGACGGCCAGCAGATAGGTTTCGCGGCAGATCTCCTCCTGCAGCAACGGCAGTCCGCGCGGTCGGACGGGTTCGGAGATGACGGCGAGATCGAGCGCGCGCTCCAGGAAGGACTCGACGATTTCGTGGCTGAGACCAGCCTGAAGCGACCAGACCTGGGCGAGCCCGTCCAGCGTCGGCACGATGCCGGGGCCGACGGCTGCGCAGATCGAGTCCACCAGCCCGAGCTGAAGGCGCGAGAGACCCTGACCGGAGGCGCGCCCGACCAAGGCGCGCAAGCGCTCGGCATCGGCCAGCAGCGTCCGGCTCTCGCCATAGAGCGTTTCGCCGGCTGCCGTTGGGCGCACCGGTTTGCGGCTCCGGTCGAGCAGCTCCGTGACCAGGTTGGCCTCCAGGGCCTTCACGGCTTGCGAAACGGCGGACTGGCTGATCCCGAGCCGGGCGGCTGCCCGGCTCATGGAGCCAGCCTCGATCACGGTGGCGAAGAGCTTCAGGCTGTTCAGATCCATCCGATAAATATAAGTGATATCAAACTTAATCTGCAATTTATCTTCAGTTAAAAAGTGCAGCGAGAGCTTGCTCTATCAAGAGATCGCAGGATCGAGGAGTCGGATCCGAGATCGCGGAACGTGAGCAGGAGACCGCCGGCCCTTGCGCTACGGGTGGCATTCCATCGTCAAACAGGCCTTCGGAGGGCTGGCCTGCGTTGCGCCGGCCTGGCGCGAGCCTGAGCCGAAGCCCGCCTACGACGTGGTGATCGTCGGCGGTGGCGGTCATGGCCTCGCCACGGCCTATTACCTGGCCAAGGAGCACGGCGTTGCCAACGTCGCGGTGCTGGAGAAGGGCTACCTCGGCTCCGGCAGTGTCGGGCGCAACACCACCATCGTGCGCTCCAACTACCTGCTCGACGGCAATGTCCAGTTCTACGAGAAGTCGATGCAGCTCTGGGAAGGGCTGGAGCAGGATTTCAACTTCAACGCCATGGTCAGCCAGCGCGGGGTCCTGAACCTCTATCACTCGGACGCGCAGCGCGACGCCTATGCCCGGCGCGGTACGGCCATGCGGCTGCACGGGATCGACGCGGAGCTGCTGAACCGCGAAGGGGTGAGGGCCCTAGTGCCCTTCCTCGACTTCGACAACGCCCGCTTCCCGATCCACGGCGGCCTGCTGCAGCGGCGCGGCGGTACGGTGCGTCACGACGCCGTCGCCTGGGGCTACGCGCGCGGCGCCGACAGCCGTGGCGTCGACCTGTTGCAGAACTGCGAGGTCACCGGCATCTCGGTCGAGAGCGGCCGCGTCACGGGGGTCGAGACCTCGCGCGGCCGGATCGCCTGTACCAAGCTGGGGCTGGCGACGGCCGGCAATTCCTCGCGTACGGCGGCCATGGCGGGGCTCAAGCTGCCGATCGAAAGCCATGTGCTGCAGGCCTTCGTCAGCGAGGCGATCAAGCCCTACCTCGATCAGGTCGTCACCTATGGCGCCGGCCATTTCTACGTCAGCCAGTCCGACAAGGGCGGGCTGGTTTTCGGCGGCGACATCGACGGCTACAACTCCTATGCCCAGCGCGGCAACCTGCCCATCGTCGAGCATGTCATCGAGGCCGGCGTCGCCATGCTGCCCGGTGTCTCGCGGCTGCGTCTGCTGCGGTCCTGGGGCGGTATCATGGACATGTCCATGGACGGCAGTCCGATCATCGACAAGACGCCCGTCGAGGGCCTCTATCTGAACTGCGGCTGGTGCTATGGCGGCTTCAAGGCGACGCCCGCCTCGGGGTGGTGCTTCGCCCACACGATTGCCCGGGACGCGCCGCACGCGCTGAACGCCAAGTTCCGCCTGGACCGCTTTCGCGGCGGCCGGGTGATCGACGAACGCGGCGGCGGTGCCCGCCCGAACCTGCATTGAGGGAGAGAGGAAAGCGATGCTGATTTCCTGCCCCTTCTGCGGGTCCCGCGCGAGCGAGGAGTTCACGGTCCTCGGCGATGCGACGCCGCGGCGGCCCGAGACTCCCGAGGCCGATCCCGAAGCCTGGTACGACTACATCTATCTGCGGAACAACCCGCGCGGCCGGCATCGCGAGTTCTGGCAGCACGTCGGGGGCTGCCGCGCCTGGCTGGTGGTGGAGCGGGACACGGCGACCCACGAGATTCACACGGTCGAATTGGCACGCGACGTCGCGCGTAAGAGGGACGGATCGTGAGCGGCTACCGCCTGGAGAGCGGCGGGCGGATCGACCGCGGCCGGCGTCTCGGCTTCACCTTCGACGGCGAGGCTTTCGATGGTCACCCCGGCGATACGCTGGCGAGCGCGCTGACGGCGAAGGGGGTGCGGCTGTTCGGCCGCAGCTTCAAGTACCACCGTCCGCGCGGCCTGCTGACCGACGGGCCGGCCGAGCCCAATGCGCTGGTGGAGCTGCGCGGCGGTGCCCGGCGCGAGCCCAACAGCCGGGCCACCACGGTCGAGCTCTACGACGGCCTGGAGGCGACGAGCCAGAACGCTTGGCCGTCCCGCCGCTTCGATATCGGCGCGCTCAACCAGCTTCTCTCGCCCTTCCTGCCCGCCGGCTTCTACTACAAGACCTTCATGTGGCCGGCCGCCTTCTGGGAACGGGTCTACGAACCGCTGATCCGCCGCGCCGCCGGCCTCGGCCGCGCCAGCCACGCGCCCGATCCCGACACCTACGAGAAGGGCCATCTGCACTGCGACCTGCTGGTGATCGGTGCCGGACCTTCCGGCCTGATCGCGGCCTTGGCCGCCGCCCGCGCCGGTCTGCGCGTGATCCTGGCCGACGATCAGCCTGAGGCGGGCGGGCGTCTGCTCAGCCGTTCGGCGCCCTTCGGCGAGCAGGAGGCATTGGCCTGGCGCGACGACGTTCTGGCGGAGCTGGAGGCCGCGCCGAAGGTACGGCTGTTGCCGCGAACCACGGTGTTCGGCTGGTACGACGGCAACGGCTTCGGCGCGTTGGAGCGGGTCGCCGATCATCTGCCGGTTCCGCCCGCCCATCTGCCACGGCTGATCTATTGGCGGATCCAGGCCGGACGAGCGCTGCTCTGTGCGGGGGCCGAGGAACGACCCCTGGTCTTCGGCGGCAACGACCGCCCCGGCGTGCAGCTCGCTTCCGCTGGCCAGGCGTTGGCCGCACGCTACGGTGTCGCGCCGGGTCGTAAGGTCGCGCTCTTCGTCAATGGCGATAGCGGCTACCAGGTCGCCCGCGACCTTCAGGCCGCCGGTGTGGCCTTGGCCGGTCTGGTCGATGCGCGGCCCAAGGTGCCGGCCGATCACGGTCTCGAATGCCAGGTGTGGCGGCAGTCGGTGGTGGCCGACACCAAAGGCGGCCACCCGTTCGGCGACCTCGCGCTCCAGGGTATCGATCTTGTCGAGCGGGCGCACGGGCGGCGGGTTACGCTGGAGTGCGATACGCTGTTGATGTCGGGCGGCTGGAATCCCACGTTGCATCTCACCTGCCATCGTGGCGCCAAGCCGGTTTGGGACGAGGAGCTTGCGGCCTTCCGGCCGGCAGATATCGGCGCCGACTTGCGTGTCGCCGGTGCCGCCTCCGGTCATATGACGACCGCGGCCTGCTTCCAGTCCGCTTTGGCGGCGGTGGCCTCGGTCTGCCAAGATCTGGACCGCGCGATGCCTCAGGTCGCGGCGCCCTCCTGTCCGGAAGAACCCTGTGCGGTGACGCCGCTCTGGTGGGTCGGGGAGTCTAAGGGCAAGGCCTTCGTCGATTTCCAGAACGACGTCACCACCAGGGACATTCCCCTGGCCGTGGCCGAGGGCTACCGCTCGGTCGAGCTGATGAAGCGCTATACGACGCTGGGCATGGCGACCGACCAGGGCAAGCTGTCCAACGTCAACGGCCTGGCGATCCTGGCTGAGGTCACGGGACGGCCGATCCCCGAGGTGGGGACCACGACCTATCGCCCGGCCTATGTGCCGATCCCGCTGGGCGCGCTGGCGGGACCGCACGTCGGGCCGGACTACAGGCCGGTCCGCCGCTCGCCATTGCATCGTTGGATGTTGCGCCAGGGTGCCGAGATGATCGAAGCCGGCGCCTGGATGCGCCCCTCCCACTATCCGCGCGGCGCGGAGGACTGGTTCGCCGCCATGTGCCGCGAAGTGCGCGCCGTGCGCAGCCGCGTCGGCCTCTGCGATGTCTCTACCTTGGGCAAGATCGATGTCCAGGGCGCGGACGCGGCCGAATTCCTCAATCGCGTCTACTGCAACGGCTGGAAGACCCTGCCGGTCGGCAAGGCGCGCTATGGCCTGATGCTGCGGGAGGACGGTTTCGTCTTCGACGACGGCACCACCAGCCGTCTGGGCGAGCAGCACTACCTCATGACCACGACCACCGCCAATGCCGGTCCGGTCATGGCGCACCTGGAGTTCTGCTTGCAGGCGCTCTGGCCGGATCTCGACGTACAGGTCGCCTCTGTCACCGACCAATGGGGCCAGGTGGCGCTGGCCGGCCCGCAGTCGCGGAAAGTATTACAGCGCATGCTCGACGGCCTCGACGTCTCCAATGAGGCCTTTCCTTTCCTGGCGGCGGCCGAGACCACGGTGCTGGGCGGTCTGCCGGCGCGTCTCTTCCGCATCTCCTTTTCCGGCGAGCTGGCCTATGAGATCGCGGTGCCGGCGGATTACGGCGAGGAACTGGCGGATGCCCTGCTGCGCTATGGCGCCGATTTCGGCATCCAACCCTACGGCGGCGAGGCACTCTCCACTCTGCGCATTGAGAAGGGCCACCCGGCTGGTGGCGAGCTGGACGGCCGCACCACTGCGCAGGACTTGGGACTGGGCAAGATGCTGTCGGGCAAGAAGGACTACATCGGCCGCGCCATGAGCCGGCGCGAAGCTTTCGAGGACCCCGAGCGGCCGGTTCTGGTCGGCCTCAAGCCGGTGAGCCGAGGCGCCAAGCTGCGCGCCGGCGCCCACCTGCTGACGCCGGGCGAGAGGCCCTCGGTCGAGACCGACCAGGGCTTCCTCGCTTCCGTCGCCTATTCGCCGATCCTGGAGTCCTGGATCGGTCTGGCCTTTCTCAAGCGCGGGCGGGAGCGGCTGGGCGAGGAGGTGACGATCTACGATCCGCTGCGCGAGGGACTCTATCGCGGTGAGGTCTGCGATCCCGTCTTCGTCGATCCCGATCACGAGCGTCTCCATGCCTGAGGTCCGCGCCGCGCGCCGTCTCGGCTCCCTGGCCGGCATCGCCCTGCCGACCCGGGTTGAGGTCGAGGGGGAGGTGGAAGTGACGCTCGCCGTGTCGCTGGCTCCCTCGATCGTGACAGTCGAAGCCCGGCCCGGTGCAGGCGCGGAGATGGCGCGGCGGATCGCCGAGCGCTTCGGGAGCATGCCGGAACCGGCTCGCTGGATCGGACCCGCGCCGTTGGTTCTGCACAGTGCTCCCGACAGTCTGTTGGTTCTGGCTGAACACCGTCCGGAAGGAGAGTTGGCCGACGAGCTGCGGGCCTTGCTGGGCGAGACCGCATCTCCTGTCGACAACAGTCATGGCCGTGCGCTGATTCGCTTGGCCGGACTCAAGGCGCGCGATCTTCTGGCCTTCGGCACGGCGCTCGATCTGGCGCCGGAGCGCTTCCCCGTCGGAGCCGGAGCCGCCACGCTGCTCGGCCACATCGCCGTCACCCTGCTCCTGCGTGATGACGCGCCGGAGACCGGGCCGGTCTTCGAGATCGTCGTGGCACGCGGTTTCGCCGAGAGTCTCTGGGAGTGGCTGATCGGACGCGCTGGCCGCTTCGGCTACGAGGTGACCGCGCCCGACGGTTAGGGCAGGATCCGGTTTCTCGAATCGAAGCAACTGGCGAATAGAAACAGCGGGAGCGGGCGATGCAGCAGACGTGGCGTTTGGAGTCGGAGACGGGGCGGCTGCGCGAGGTCCTGCTCTGTCGGCCCGATCACTACGCCTGGCAGCCGACCAACAGCATCGCGCAGAAGACTCTGGCCGAGGGGACGCGGTCGCCGACCCAGGCGGATCTGGTGGCGCAGTACGACGGCTTGGTACGGGCGCTGGAGGCGGCCGGTGTCGTCTGCCGCTACAGCAAGCCCGAGGCGCATCTGCCCTATCAGGTCTATACCCGGGACTCCTCGCAGATGACGCCGTGGGGTCCGGTGATCACCCAGCTCTACCGGCCGCAACGGCGCGGCGAGTATGCCAGCGTCATCGACTTCTACGGTCAGGCGGAAGGTGTCTGGCGCTACTCGACCCGAGGCACTCTGGAGGGCGGGGACATCCACATCATCCGTCCCGGCCTGCTGCTGGTCGGCTACTCGGGCGAGCGGACCGACGCGGCGGGCGCGCGGCAGTTCGCCGACTGGTTCGCGGCCGAGGGCTGGGAGGTGCGGCTCCAGCCTTTCCCGGAGCACTTCCTGCATCTGGACGTGCTCTTCTCCATGGTGACGCCCTCGCTGGCCCTGGCTTGCCGAGAGGTGCTGGACGGCGGGTTGCTGGATTGGCTGGAAGCCAGGCAGATCCGGCTGATCCCGGTCGGCTACAAGGACGCCATGACCATGGCCTGCAACGTGCTGGCGCTGGGCGACGACAGGGTCATCTCGGCGGCCCATGCCACGGCCGCCAACGCGGCGATGAGGGCGGAGGGCATCGAGGTGATCGAGTTGCCGCTCGACCTCTTCACCCGGGGCGGCGGTGGCGTCCACTGCATGACCATGCCGCTGCTGCGCGATCCGCTATAGGGATCGGGTCTGAAAGCTCAATTTATATGCAGTGCAACATCTTGAGCCGGCGAAGGTTTATCCGTAACGTCTGCCCTAAGAGCGCTCGACGCTCACAACGAACAGGGAAAGCGATTTCATGACGAAGAAGACGAAACTGCCGGGCAGCCGCGTCAGCCGCCGCACGGTCTTGGGCGGCCTTGGCGCCGCCGCCGGTGTCGCGGCGGTCGGCATGCCGGCCATTCGGGCCCGCGCGGCCGAGCCGCTGAAGGTCGGCGTCTACGGCGGCTACTTCCAGGACTCCTTCGACCAGTTCATCTTCCCGGACTTCACCGCCGCGACCGGTATCGAGGTGGAGTCCGTGGCCGAGCCGACCGGCGAAGCCTGGCTGGTTCAGCTCGAACAGGCGGCGCGGGCCGGCCGGGCGCCGGCCGACGTGAACATGATGGCGCAGACGCCGATGCTGAAGGGCCAGTCGACCGAGCTCTGGATGCCGCTCGACGCGTCCAAGCTGCCGCATATGGAAAACCTGCTCGAGCAGTTCGTCCATACCTATCCGGACGGGCGCATCGACGGCATCGGTGCGGTGGCCTGGTACATCACGCTGGTGAGCAACAGCGACGTCTTCGCCGAGGCGCCGACCTCTTGGGCGGACATGTGGGCCGAGGACAAGGAGGACACGCTGGGCCTGCTGGCCCTGGCGACCAACTCCTTCCTGCTGGAGATCACCGCCGAGACGCACTTCGGCGGCCAGGATATCCTCGGCAGCGACGAGGGGATTCTGGAAGTGCTCGCCAAGCTGGCCGAGCTGAAGCCGAACGTGAAGCTCTGGTACCGCGACGAAGGGCAGTTCCAGCAGGCGCTGCAGACCGGCGAAATCCCGATGGGCCAGTACTATCACGACGTGGCCGGCCTCGCGGCGGCGGAAGGCTTCCCCGTGCGCTCGACCTTCCCGAAGGAGGGCGGCGTGAACGACTCCGGGAGCTGGGCCGTCACTCGCGCCTCGACCATGGCCGAGGAGGCGCATGTCTTCATCGATTACATGTGCCAGCCCGAGATCCAGGCGTCGCTGTCCCGCAACGTCGGCACGGCTCCCACCGTGAAGCGCGACCTGCTCGATTTGACCGAGGAAGAATTCTCGGCGGTGGCCAGCGACATTGCGCCGATCATCCCGAACTACCGGATGTACGTGGAGCGCGGCGACTGGCTGGAGCAGCAGTGGATCGAGACGATCACCAGCTGATGACGGCGATCCGCAGAAGGGGCGGCCGACCGTACGGCCGCCCCGCCCGCTAGCCCCCATGGCGGAACTTCGCCTGGAGTCCGTCGTCAAGCGCTTCGGAGCGATGACGGCCGTCGATCACATCGACCTGACGGTACCCGAGGGCTGTTTCGTTTGCCTGCTGGGTCCCTCCGGCTGCGGGAAGACCACTCTGCTGCGCATGATCGCGGGGTTGGAGGCGCCCAGCGACGGGCGTCTGCATCTCGACGGGGAGGACATCACCGACCTGCCGGTCCACAAGCGCGACTTCGGCATGGTCTTCCAATCGCTGGCGCTCTTCCCGCATCTCAGCGTGGCCGAGAACGTCGCCTATGCACTGGCGGTCCGGGGCAGCGACAAGGCCGCGCAACGCGCGCGCGTCGCCGAGTTGCTGGAGCTGATCCAGCTTCCGGACATCGCGGCGCGCCAGGTCGCGCAGCTTTCCGGCGGTCAGCGTCAGCGCGTGGCCATCGCACGGGCGCTCGCCGTCGATCCGCGCCTGTTTCTGCTGGATGAGCCCCTGAGTGCTCTCGATGCCAAGCTGCGCGAGGCTTTGCAGGTCGAACTTCGGCTGCTTCAGCGGCGGCTCGGCATCACCACCATCCTGGTCACCCACGACCAGCGCGAGGCCATGACCATGGCCGACACCATCGTGGTGATGGAGCAGGGACGAGTGCAGCAGGCCGGCAGTCCGCTGGAGATCTACCGTAACCCCGCCAACGCCTTCGTCGCCGACTTCATCGGAACCTCCAATCTGCTCGAGGGCCGCGCCCGCGGCGGCGGACGGATCGAGCTGCCCGGCGGCGAAGTCGCCGTGTCGGGCGGTCCCGAGAGCGGCGCCGTCACCGCCTCCATCCGGCCGGAGGATCTGCGTCTGGGCGCCGCCGATGCGGCCGGCGCCAACCGCCTGCCGGGCGAAGTGATCTTCGTGCGCGATGTCGGACAGACGGTGGAAACCCACATCGACTGCGCCGGCCAGCGCCTGGTCGCTGTCGACATACCTGAGGGCGATCCGCTCTTCGCCAGCGGCGACCGGGTCACGGTCGAGCTGCCGGCCGAGGCCATCGTGGTCTTCGCCGCGTGAGTTCGACGCGACCAGGGGCGATCCCTCGCACGCTGGGCGACCACGCGCCGGTGCTCTATCCGGCGCTGATGCTGCTGATTTTCTTCGTGGTGCCCTTCGGCATCATGGTGACGATCAGCTTTTTTCAGCGGGTACCGGGCGGCTTCTACGAACCCAGTCTCACCTTCGACAACTACGCGCGCTTTCTCTCGGCCTTCTTCGGCAACGTGCTGGTGTTTTCGCTGGGTCTCTCGGCGCTGGCGGCGGCGATCTGCGTCGGCCTGGGCTTTCCCTTCACCTACCTGCTGACCCGGCTGGAGCGGCGGCGGCAGATCGTCTGGCTGGTGTTCCTGTTGTCGGTCCTCAGCCTCTCCGAGGTGATCGTCGGTTTCGCCTGGTCGACCCTGCTCAGCCGCTCGGCCGGCCTCTCGAACCTCCTGGTCGCCGTCGGACTGCTGGAGCAGCCGGAAAGCTGGTCGCCCGGTTTTGCCGCTTTGCTGGTCGGCATGTGCTACCTGGCTTTCCCTTACACAGTGCTGCTGCTCTATCCGACACTGGTCCGTTTGGACCGCGAACTGGTGGAGGCGGCCATGACCATGGGGGCCTCGCCGCTGCGGGCCTTCTTCACGGTCGTCGTCGGCGCGTCGCGCAACGCCATCCTCTCGAGCCTGATCCTCGCTTTCGTCTTCACGCTGGGAATCTATCTGCTGCCGCAACTGCTCGGTCGGCCGCAGCACTGGACCATCTCGGTGATGATCACCGATCAGACGATTTTTCAGTCGAACCTGCCTTTCGGCGCGGCCATGGCGATCTTCCTGATGCTGGTCAGTCTCGCACTGGTCGGTCTGACCTTGCTGCTGGGGCGCAGGAAGGTGGCCGCATGATCGGGGTCTGGGGCATTCGTCTCTTCATGGGCGCGATCGGACTGGTGCTGGTCGCGCCTCTGGTGGTGATCGCCGGCGTCGCCCTGAACGAGGGCCGCGTGCTCTACTTCCCGCCGCGCGGCTTCAGCCTGCAGTGGTTCGCCGAAATCCTGAGGGACGATGGCTGGTCGAACGCACTTCTGAACTCCCTGTCCATCGCCCTGCTCTCCGCGACGCTCGCGGTCTCCATCGCCCTGCCTTTGGCCTACTTTCTCTGGCGCTGGCGGGTGCGCTATGCGGCGGCGCTCTACACCCTCGGCACCGCGCCCTTTGTGCTGCCCCCGGTGATCTCGGCGCTCGGTTTCCTGGCTTTCTGGGCGACAGTCGGGCTCTACGGCGACTTCGTGACCGTGGTGATCAGCCATGCGATCTTCTTCGTTACCCTGCCGATGGTCACCATCAGTCTCGGCTTTCAGTCGATCGACCTCAGGCTGGTGGAGGCGGCGGCCACCATGGGCGCCACGCCCGGACAGATCTTCCGCAGCGTCATCTTCCCGCTGGTCCGCCCTTACATCGTCAGCGGTTTCGCCTTCGCCTTCGTGCTGAGTCTCAACGAGTATATCGTCGCCTACATGGTCGCCGGCTTTACGGTCGAGACCTTGCCGATCAAGATCTTCAACTCCCTGCGTTACGGCTATACTCCGGTGATGGCGGCAGTCGCCGTGGTCTTCGTCGCCGTTGCGCTTCTCGTCTTCGGCTTGATCGCGCGCTTCGGCAATCTGCCCCGGTTGCTTGGCGCCTTGCAGGGGCGTGAGACATGAAGATCGCGCTCCTCCAGACCGCCGGTGCCGGATCGGTGAGCGGCAACCTGGATCTGCTGGAGGCCAAGGCCGCCGAGGCGGCGGGGCAGGGTGCCCGGCTGCTGATCGCGCCGGAGCTGTTCCTGACCGGCTACAACATTGGCGCGCGTACCCGGGAGCTAGCGGAACGGGCCGGCGGTCCCGCCGCCAGCCGTGCCGCAGAGATCGCGGCCCGGCAGGGCCTGGCGCTGCTCTTCGGCTTTCCGGAAGCGCAGGGAGACGAGGTCTATAACGCCGTCCTCTTCGTCGACCGCGACGCGGCCCGAGCGGTTTACCGCAAGGCACACCTCTTCGGACCGGGCGAGCGGACGCACTTCGCGCGCGGACCCGGCCGGCCGCCGCTGATCGAACTGGACGGCCTGAAGGTCGGGTTGCTGATCTGTTACGACGTCGAGTTTCCAGAGGCGGTCCGCGCTCTGGCGGTCGAAGGAGCCGAGCTGATCGCGGTGCCGACCGCCCTGATGGCGCCCTACAGCATCGTCGCCGATACGGTGGTTCCGGCGCGGGCCTACGAGAACGGCGTCTTCCTCGCCTACGTCAATCGGGTCGGGACCGAAGGCGACCTGACCTACGTCGGCCGTTCGGCACTGGTTGGACCGGACGGTGCCGAGCTTTGCCGGGCCGACGCCGAGAGCGAGACCTTGATGACCGTCGAGATCGACAGGCAGTCGATCGCCCGGCTCCGGGAGATCAATCCTTATCTCGCGGATCTGCGCCGAGACCTTTATCCTTAGACACTCGTGGTTCGCCACGAGAGGACATCAGAGGGAGGAGCAAATGTCGGACGCAACGGAACGCCGGGGGCAGTGTCTCTGCGGTGCGGTCAAGATCACGGCCAAGAGCGCGAGCAGCAGCGCGGGCGCCTGTCACTGCTCGATGTGCCGGCGTTGGAGCGGCGGGCCGCTGCTGGCCGTCGACTGCGGGACTGACATCGCGATCGAGGGGGAAGATCAGGTGAAGGTCTTCGATTCCTCGGCCTGGGCGGAGCGTGGCTTCTGCGGCAGCTGCGGAACCCATCTTTTCTACCGGCTGAAAGAGAACGGGCAGTTCATCGTCCCCGCGGGCCTCTTCGAGAACGAAGAGGGTCTCGTCTTCGATCATCAGGTCTTCATCGATGAAAAGCCGGCCTTCTACGATTTTTCCAACGAGACGGAAAACATGACTGGTGCCGAGATCGCGGCCAAGTATGGCGTCTCCATCTAGACCGGGTTGAAGACAGGCGACCTCGCTCCGCGAGGCCGGCTGTTCCCAGCTTCCCGAGAGAGGAAGAGATGGGCATTCCCCCAGCTCTGTTTATCTGCCTGTTCTTCGCCGGCCTGGGCATCTTCCTGATCGGCGTCGGCTTTGTCTGGTGGGTCTCGCTGCAAGCCCGCGCCATGAAACGTTCGGAAAGTTAGCAAGGCTCGGCCCGCCATGACGGCGGCGAACCTTGCCGGCATCTCTGTAGCGCGCCTGGGCGACCTTCCGGACTAGCTGGCCAAGGCCTCCAGCACCCGGTCCGGCGTGAAGGGCAGGTGGCGCAGCCGCTTGCCGGTCAGGGCGTGGAAGGCATTGGCCACCGCTGCGGAGGTCATGGGCGTACCGACTTCGCCCATGCCGGTCGGCGGGCCGTCGCTGACCTGGAACTGTACTTCGATCTCCGGCACTTCGTTGGCGCGCAGGATTTCGTAGTCGTAGAAATTGTTCTGTTCGACCTCGCCGTTGCGGATGGTGATCCGCTCCCTCAGGGCGCTGCCGAGGCCGTAGATGATTCCGCCCTCGACCTGCGCCTGGGCGTTGTCGGGGGAAATCACCAGGCCGCCGTCCACGGCCGACCAGAAGCGGTGCACCGCGATCCGTCCGCTGTCGCGGTCGAGCGATATCTCCGCGATGCCGGCGGCCATGGTATCGCCGTAGCCGGCAAAGGACAGGCCGAGCGCGCGGTCTCCGACGGCGCCGGTTTGCGGTCTATCGCTCCAACCGGCCATCTCGGCGACCCGTTCCAGCAGGCGGCGTCCGCGCGGATTGTCCCGCAGCAGGTCCAGGCGGAAGGCCAGCGGATCTCTGCCGGCGGCCTCCGCCAGTTCATCCATGAAGGCCTCCGCCGCGAAGCTCGTGTAGCTGGCGCCGATGGCCCGCCAGGGCGCCAGCCGCGCGCGGCGTTCGGTGATGACGTGTTCGGCCAGAAAGTCGGGGATGCCGTAGAACTTACTCTCGGCACCGCGCATGGAGATGATGTCGCTGGGGTCGACCTGTTCCCAGCGCAGGGGGTTGAAGTAGGCGATCACCGAGGGCGTGGCGACCCGATGATGCCACCCGGCGAGCTGACCGTCGGCGGTCAGGCCCGCCCGCAGCTTCTGAGCGGCGGCCGGCCGGAACCAGCCGAACTTGATATCGTCCTCGCGCGTCCAGACCGTCTTCACGGGGCGGCCTAGGGCCTTGGAGACGAGCAGGGCGTCGCGCAGGTATTCCTGGGTCAGCGCGGTGCGCCGTCCGAAGCTGCCGCCCATGGTCATCATGTGCAGACGGATCCGGTCGGGCGTAGTCTCCAGCACGTCCGTGATGGTGCGGACGGTCCAGCTTTGCGTCTGGCTGCCGGCCCAGACCTCCGCGCCCTTGCCGTCGGCGTCGACCGCGGCGACCGCGGCCATCGGCTCCATCTGCGCGTGGTAGGCGTAGTCCGACAGGTAGTCGGCCTCCAGAACGCGCTCGGCCCCGGCGAGCGCCGTTGCCGCGTCCCCTTCGCTGCGCCAGGGCGCGCTCTTGTGATCCGGGTCGGCGGCGGCGTCGACATAGCTCGCCAGGTCGACCTCGCTATCGAAGGCGCGGGCGGGAGAGTCCGCGCTCCAGACGACCTGCAGCCGCTCTCTTCCGGCCAGCGCGGCCTCCAGGCTGTCCGCTGCCACGGCAACCCCGTCCGGCAGCGCCACGGTCTGCAAGACGCCGGCCACGCTCAGTGTTTCGGTTTCGTCGATCTCCCGCGGCGTCTCGCCCTCCACCGGACTGCGCAGCACTGTGGCGTAGATCATGCCGGGAACCCGCACGTCGATGGCGTAGACTTCCGTTCCCCGGCTCTTGGCCGGGACGTCGCGGCGCGGCACGCTCTGGCCGATCAGTCGGTAGGCACTGCGGGGTTTCAGGTCGCTTTCGGCGATCTCCGGAATGGCGAGCGCAACGGGAGGCAGCGCCGCGATCTCGCCGTAGCTCATGCGGCGGCCTGTCTCCGGATGGGCGACGACGCCGGGTTCGGTGACCAGAGAGTCGCGCGGGACCGACCAGTGATCCGCCGCGATCTGCAGGAGCAGTTGCCGGGCCTGCGCTCCGGCCTTGCGCAGGGGGTCGAAGTAGCCGGAAACGCCGGTACTGCCCGCCGTATAGAGCACGCCGCCGAATAGCGGATTGCCGAAGGCGCGGTCGTCCCGGTCCAACTGCTCGACTCGCACCTGGTCCCAATCGGCATCCAGTTCTTCTGCCAGGATGACGGGGAGGGCGGTCGAGCTGCCTTGGCCCATTTCGGTCGAGGGAAAGACGATGGTGATGCTGTCGTCGGCGGCGATTCGGACCCAGATGTTGGGCTCCAGATCGTCCATTGCCGCGCTGTCGGTTGCGGACCAGGCGACCTGCGTCAGACCGCTGCTGCCGACCGCGAAGCTCAGGGCGGCGGCACCGCCCAAGAAGCTGCGGCGGGACAGGCGTGGGATGGGTGACTCCGAAGTCAGGCGGATCATCTCACGCCTCCCTGGCGGCGCGCTGCACGGCCCGGACGATCCGGTTGTAGGTGCCGCAGCGGCAGAGGTTCATGCTCATGGCCTCGCGGATCTCGCCTTCATCGGCGTCGGGCGACTCGTTCAACAGGGCGGCGGCGCGCATGATCTGTCCGGACTGGCAGTAGCCGCACTGGGGCACCTGCTCGGCCACCCAGGCACGCTGCAGCGGGTGGTCGCCATCCGCGGACAGACCTTCGATCGTGGTGACTTCGCGGCCCGCGACATCCCCGACCTGGGTCAGGCAGGAAAAGGCCGGCTGACCGTCGAGGTGCACCGTACAGGTGCCGCACATCCCGGCGCCGCAGCCGAACTTGGTGCCGGTCAGTCCCAGATGCTCGCGTAGCACCCAGAGCAGCGCGGTCTCCGGCGGCGCCCCGCTCTCGACAGCCTCTCCATTCACGGTGAACTGCGTCATTCCGCTCTCCTGCATTCCAGGGTGTTTCTCACCGTGGTTCGGGAACCGCGTCCCCGCTCTTTCGCATGGGCTTCATCGAGCCGGTGTTTGCTTAGATGTTTGATCTGGGGCTTGGAGCCCCATCTATCTTCCGAGACTCGGTCAAACTTTTCGGAAGATCGGTCATGTCAGGCCTGGAGCGTCATCCCGCCGACAGTGCGGCAAATCCCGTCGTTGGCGAAGTCTGGAATCACCCGGGCCCCCGCCGCGTGGCGCGCCACAGCCACGGACGCGGACAGCTCATTTATCCCGAGCGTGGCTGCGTATCGGTGGAAACCGACGAGGCGCTCTTCGTGGTGCCGCCGCACCGCGCCGTCTGGGTGCCTCCCGGCACGCCGCACGGGGCCTGGTATCCGCGCGAAGTGGCCTTCCGCGGAATCTTCATCGCACCGGCTCTCTGCGCCGACCTACCGCCGCGCTGCACCGTCGTTCAGGTCGATCCGCTGACCCGCGAACTCATTCGCACGGCGGCGCAGATGCCTTGGGACTATGCGGCGGCGGGGCCGGAGGCCCGTATGGTACGGGTCCTGCTCGACCGCCTGATTGCCTTGCCGGCCAGCCCTTTGCTTCTGCCGGAGGGCAAGGATGAGAGGGTTCGCCGCGTCATGCGGATGCTGCGGGCCAATCCGGCCGACGAGCGCTCTTTGGGCGGCTGGGCGCAGGTCGCGCATGTCAGCGAACGCACGCTGGCCCGCCGCTTTCTGGCCGATACCGGAATGTCCTTCACCGCCTGGCGCCAACAGCTTCGCGTCGTCCTGGCCCTCGAGCGTCTGGCGGCCGGCGATCCGGTCACCACCGTCGCGCTCGACCTGGGCTACCGGACGCCGGGTAGTTTCACGACCATGTTCAAGAAGGCGCTGGGCGTTCCCCCGAGTGCCTATTTCGACCGCTCCGGGATTGTCGCGAGACGCTGAAGCCGCAGACCGAAAGAACGGCCCCCTCACGCCGGTGAGAGGGCCGTCATTGCTTTCGGAGGCCGAGACTTTGGCGGTTCAGGAGTCCCAGCCTTCAACCTTTTCGCTGTTGTCCGCCATCCACCGGCGCGCGGCATCGCGGCGCCAGTGGATGGCTGGGCGTCTCGTGCGGCCTTTCCAAAGAACGCTATCGTCGGATTTCGGATACTTCTTCGTCACCCGTCCGGGCCGACAAAGGGAGAAACCGATCGCCGCGTTTCTGGACTGGCTGAGGCGGGAGCGAAAGGCGGTGACCTTCAGTCCCGATTGAACCAGCGGCTGGCGGTTGCGAGTCGGCGCCGTCCGCGTTAGGTCGAAAGACGTAAAAACGGATTGCACGGTCCTTGCTGTTCAAGCTGCGAGGCCGAACGCGCACCATCACTAGGGAGGCAGGTCTTGAGTCGCGAAGCCCCTGTCCTGGCCATCGACCAGGGCACCACCTCGACGCGCGCCATCGTCTTTGCCGCGGATACCTCGATCCTGGGCCAGGCGCAGCAGGAATTTCCGCAGTACTTTCCCCATGCCGGCTGGGTCGAGCACGACGCCGAGGAGATCTGGGAGACCACGCTCGCCACGGTGCGCGGCGCGCTGGAGGCCGCCGGGCTGGAAGCTGGTCAACTGCCCGCGCTCGGCATCACCAACCAGCGCGAAACCGTGGTGGTCTGGGATCGGCGCGACGGCAAGCCGATCCACAAGGCGATCGTTTGGCAGGACCGGCGTACCGCCGGTCTCTGCCACGACCTGAAGGAGGCGGGGCACGAAGCCCGCGTGACGGCCAGTACGGGCCTGCTGCTCGATCCCTACTTCTCGGCCACCAAGGTTGCGTGGCTGCTGGAGGAGGTCGAGGGCGCGCGGGAGGCGGCGGAGGCCGGGCATCTCGCCTTCGGCACCATCGACAGCTTTCTGATCTGGCGTTTGACCGGCGGCCGGCTGCATCTGACCGATGCAACCAATGCGGCGCGCACGCTGCTGTTCGACATCCACCGCCAGGTTTGGGACGCCGAGTTGCTAGAGCTTCTGCGCATTCCCGCCGCCATGATGCCCGAGGTCAAGGACTGCGCCGACGATTTCGGCACCTGCGATCCGGCCCTGTTCGGCGCGCCGATTCCGATCCGTGGCGTCGCCGGGGACCAGCAGGCGGCCACGGTCGGCCAGGCCTGTTTCGAGACCGGCATGATGAAGTCGACCTACGGCACAGGCTGCTTCGCGCTGATCAATACCGGCGCGCGGCCGGTGGCTTCCGGCCACCGCTTGCTGACCACCGTGGCCTATCGTCTCGACGGCCAGACCACCTATGCGCTCGAGGGCTCGATCTTCGTGGCCGGCGCCGCCGTGCAGTGGCTGCGCGACGGCCTCGGCATCATCGAGCGGGCGGCGGACAGCACTGCACTGGCCGAGACCGCGGATCCCGAACAACAGGTGATCCTGGTACCGGCCTTCGTCGGGCTCGGGGCACCCCATTGGGATGCCGAGGCCCGCGGTGCGATTTTCGGACTGACCCGCGGGTCCGGGCCGAAGGAGTTGGCCTTGGCGGCGCTGGAGGCCGTTGCCTTTCAGACCCGCGACCTGATCGAGGCGATCCGCGCCGACGGCGCACTCGATCAGGATCTGGTGCTGCGGGTGGACGGCGGCATGAGTGCCAGCGACTGGACCCTTCAGCGCCTGGCCGACATTCTAGGGGCTCCCGTCGACCGGCCGACGGTGTTGGAGACGACTGCGCTGGGGGCCGCCTGGTTGGCCGGTCACGCCGCCGGGGTCTGGCCCGACCGAACCGAGTTCGCCTCCGGCTGGAAGCTGGATCGCCGTTTCGAACCGCAGATGCCGGCAGACCTGCGCGAACGGCGATTGGCGCTCTGGCACGACGCCGTGCGTCGTACTTTGAC
>NZ_QXNY01000002.1:900000-1025639 GCF_003572205.1 Algihabitans albus | reverse complement strand
TGACCAAGTAGGCGCCGTGCGCCGAACCCGGACCGAACAGCGCTCGTCGCTAGGTGCCCTCTAAGACCGCCGGCCCGTGACTGTCAGCATGATCTTGCCGACATGGGTGGAGGACTCCATCAGGGCATGGGCCTCGCTCGCCTGCTCCAGCGTGAAGGTCTTGTAGATCTGCGGCTTGACCTGCCCGGCTTCGATCATGGGCCAGACCTGGGTCTGCAGCTGCGCGGCGATGGCCGCCTTGAAGCCGACGTCGCGCGCCCGCAAGGTGGAGCCGGTGATCGTCAGGCGCTTGACCATCACGGTCTGGAAGTTGATCTCCGCCTTGGCCCCGCCCAGAAAGGCGATGAAGACGAGTCGTCCGTCTGGCTCCAGCAGGTCGACGTCGCGGGCGATGTAGGCGCCGCCGACCATGTCGAGGATCAGATTGACGCCCTGTCCGCCGTTGGCCTCGCGGACCGCGGCCACGAAGTCCTCGTCCCGGTAGTTGATCGCGAGGTCGGCGCCCAGCTCCTTGCAGGCCTGGCACTTCGCGGCGTTGCCCGCCGTGGTGAAGACCTTCGCGCCGAAGGCCTTGGCCAGCTGGATCGCCGTCGTGCCGATGCCCGAGGAACCGCCGTGGACCAGAAAGGCCTCGCCGGCCTTCAGGCCGCCGCGGTCGAACACGTTGGACCAGACCGTGAAGAAGGTCTCCGGCAGGGCCGCCGCCTCGACGAGCGAGAGGCCTTGCGGCAGCGGCAGGCACTGAGCGGCCGGGGCCAGGCAGTACTCGGCATAACCGCCGCCCGTGACCAGCGCGCAGACCTGCTGGCCCCGCTGCAACGAAGTCACCTGCTCGCCTAGGGCGACGACCTCGCCGGCGATCTCCAGACCGGGAATGTCGGAGGCCCCGCGCGGCGGCGGATAGGCGCCCTTGCGCTGCAGGACGTCGGGTCGGTTGACCCCTGCCGCGGCGACGCGGATCAGCACTTCCCCCGAACCCGGCTGCGGCACCTGCCGCTCGGTGGGGCGCAGCACCTCCGGCCCGCCGGGCTCGGAGATCTCGATCGCTGTCATCTCGCTCGGCAGGATGGTCATGGTGTGGCGTCCTCCTCAGGCTCGGCTTTGCGCAGTTATGGTTGCCGGGTCTAGACTTGGTACAGGACAAGTGCAAGGAGCGAGCCGCATGGACACCGACGATCTCGAGCCGCGCAAAGCGATCGCCAAGCCCAGGGATCTCGATCTCCTGGGGGTCGAGGAACTGCAGGACTACCTGGCGGAGCTGGAAACGGAGGCCGAGCGCGTGCGGGCCAAGATCGCCGCCAAGACGGACTATCAGGGCACCGCCGATGCACTGTTCAAGAGCTAGGCGTTTGTCGTCAGCTTCACTCCAGGCGGCCGGTCTCGGGCGGCTTGTCCGGGTTGTGGGCCCGCTTCCTGAGCAAGATTCGAGACCCTCGTGACTTGACGAGGCTCAGCCGGTGGCCGTTCGGGTCCGCCGCGCCTTCATGTAGAGCGCCCAGCCGATCGGGCCGAGCAGCAGGACCAGCGTCAGCCAGCCGACCCGCGGACCCAGCGGGCAGTTGCCGCCCGGCGGCGGTAGCCAAGGGCCGCTGCGCGGTGAAAGGGCCACGTGCAGAAGCGGCAGGGCCCATCCGGCCAACAAAATGATCCAGGCGATCCAGGGCTGCATGGGTCGCACTCTGGCGATTCGCGGGCCCGGAGGCAACGTCTTCGCATCCGCACAATCGCGGCTGGCGTTCAAGACTGACTCCGGGGTACGACAGCGTTCGAATTTCACCCCGACACCCGCAGCCTGAGAGGGAGGATACCCGTGCCCCTATCGCCCGCCACCGCATCGCTGACAGGCAAGACCGCTCTGGTAACCGGCTCGACCAGCGGTATCGGACTGGCCATCGCCGAGACCTTGGCGAGCGCCGGCGCGAACCTTCTACTGAACGGCTTCGGACCCGCCGGGGAGATCGAGGCGCTGCGCAGCCGTCTGGCCGAGACCTATGGCGTCGAGGTCGCTTACGACGGTGCCGACATGTCCGACGCCGCTGCCATCGAGGGCATGGTGGCCGGCGCCAAGGCGCGGTTCGGCGGAATCGATATTCTGGTCAACAACGCCGGCATTCAGCATGTCGCGCCGCTGGAGGACTTTCCGGCCGACCGCTGGGACGCCATCGTCGCGATCAACCTCTCCGCCTGCTTTCACACGACACGGCTCGTGGTGGCGGACATGAAGGCGAAGGGCTGGGGCCGCATCCTCAACGTCGCCTCCGTCCACGGTCTGGTCGGCTCGATCCACAAGTCGGCCTACGTGGCTGCCAAGCATGGCGTGATCGGATTGACCAAGGTCACGGCCCTGGAGACCGCCACCAGCGGTGTCACCTGCAATGCCATCTGTCCGGGCTGGGTTCTGACGCCGCTGGTGCAGAAGCAGGTCGACGCCAAGGCGGCCGAGCAGGACTTGAGCCAAGAAGAAGCGAAACGGCAGCTGGTGTGCGAACGCATGCCGAGCGAACGCTTCGTGTCGCAGGAAGAGGTCGGCGGCGTGGCGCTGTTCCTCTGCTCTCCGGCTGCCGACAACATGACGGGTGTGTCGCTGCCGGTCGACGGTGCCTGGTTGGCCCAATAGCGAGGCCGTCTGGAGAGCCCGTTTTTAGGCCCAGATTTCCATCGCCAGTCCGCGGCTGTCGCGTCCCGAGACGCCGGAGAGACCTTCGAGCCGTAAGGCCGTGGCCTTGCCGTCGGCGATTCGGCGTGCCGCCAGGGCGCAGACGGCGGCATCGATCAGGTCGTCGGGCTGAACGTCCTTGCGAGGGAACCGTCGGTCCCAGCCTTCCTGCGGGCGCAGTCCGGCCGCGGCCAGCAACTCGAGGCGGACGCCGCGGCCTTGCGACGTTTTCTTGCTCGGCAGCAGCGCTCCGCCGCTCAGACGATGGAAGACCACTTCGGGATGCACTTCCCGCACCCGCGTCTGGTCGTTGGGCGTCAGGGCGGCATCCACTTCGGCGATCTTGGGCAGGATGAACCAGGCTTGCTTGCTCAATCCCTTGCCGTCGGCCTTGCTCCAGGCGTTGGCGCCCGGGTAGTCGCTCGGCAGGTAGCGAAGCTGCGGCCGCCGCAGGTCGAGGAAGACCCGGCTGCGCGCGCTTGGAGGGAGGGCGGCCCGCGCCGCGAGATCGCAGGCCCGGCGGCCGCTGTCCGGCAGACCGATGGGGATATCGATAGCGATCTGCTCGGCGCCCGCCCAACCGACAGCCTTGAACTCTCCGCCCTCGAAATCCACGAGGGAGAAGCGGCGAAGCAGCCTGAAGACCGGGGCGGATCCGGCGCCTCGCCAGCCTGCCGCAATCCAACCGGCCCGACAGCCGTCGAGGCCGAGCGTAAGAAATTCGCGGTGGACGATCGGTCTGCACTCCGCTTCTTTGGCCCTGAGTTGTGGTCTCTGCTGAGGATATTCAATTTGTGCAAGACAAGATCGAAGGGACGGGGAATGGTCAATGATCTGTCAGGATCGGGATCTTGACGGTAATTTTCCCGCGAAGACTCCTAAATAAGCAAATCGAGCCACTAATCTGCCACAGAGATTTTTTGTCTAGTGAAGAAAAAACTTCAGTCTTGCCAGGCGCGTTAACCATTCGTTAGTATAAGGTAACTATGATCGCTTCTGTCATTGGGGCGCTCCCGGATCGGGACGCACACTCCAATGACCGGATGTAAGATCCGTTCCTTGTGACGCCTCCCTGTTGACTTGCCGCCGGCTTGCCGGCGGCTTTTCTTTTGCGCACTGTTCCAGCGATTTATGACTCAATTTCGACTTTTGACCATAACGAGTCTCTTGACGCACCCCTGCACCCTGCTAGAGTCGCCGCCGGCAAGTTGACAGGGAGCCGCCACAAGAAATCGGAGGGCCGCAACCGCGAGGTTGAACGGCCCTCCACTCCTTTGGGACTCCGGAGTCTCGGGCGATCGGGCGCAGCGTTCGAGAGTGAGATCGGCCGCGTCCCATCGTTTCTCCGACCGAGCCGCCCCGACTGTGGCGTTTTCTCGACGCCGGCCCCCAAGCCCCTATAGGCTCCCGCCGAAGCGACAGTCCTGCAGTGGGAGCACGTCATGGCCGACCCCAAGTTCCTGAAGTTCGATACCTTGGCCTTGCATGCCGGCCAGCAGCCCGACGCCACTTTCGGCGCTCGGGCGGTTCCGATCTACCAGACCACCTCCTACGTCTTCCGCGACAGCGATCACGCCGCCAGTCTGTTCAACCTGGAGCGTCCCGGATACATCTACAGCCGGATCGGCAATCCGACCGTCGCCGTGCTGGAGGAGCGCATCGCCGCTCTGGACAAGGGCGTGGCGGGGCTCGCCGGCGCTTCTGGCCATGCCTGCCTCTGGCTTCTGATCGCGACGCTGATGGGGCAGGGCGGCCATATCGTCGCCTCGCGTTGTCTCTACGGTGGCTCGATCAACTTCTTTCTGCACACGGCCCCGCGTTTCGGCATCGAGACCACCTTGGTGGACCCGCGCGATCCCAAGGCATTCGAGGCGGCGATCCGGCCGGAGACGCGGCTGATCTTCGGGGAGGTGGTCGGCAATCCCGGTTTGGAGGTCATGGACCTGCCGGCGGTCGCGGAGGTCGCCCGGCGCCACAAGCTGCCGCTGGCGATCGACAACACCTTCCTGACGCCGGCGCTCTGCCGGCCCATCGAGCTGGGCGCCGACCTGGTGATGCATTCGGCGACCAAGTGGATCGGCGGCCATGGGATCGCCATCGGCGGGCTGCTGGTCGACGGCGGTCGCTTCGACTGGGAGGCTTCGGGCAAGTTCCCCACCTTGACCGAGCCTTACGCGGGCTACCACGGCATCGACTACGCCGAGGAATTCGGTCCCGCCGCCTTCGCCATGCGGGCGCGGACCGAGGGGTTGCGCGACTTCGGCGGCGTAATGGCGCCGCAGACGGCCTTTTATCTGCTCCAGGGGATTGAAACCTTGCCGCTCCGTATGGAGCGCCACGAGTCCAACACCCTGAAGGTGCTCGATTTTCTCCAGGCCAGCGAGCAGGTCGCCTGGGTCGCCCACCCGGCGCTTCCCAATCATCCGGATCACGACCTGGCAGCGCGGCTTCTGCCGAAGGGGGCCGGTTCGATGGTCGCCTTCGGGATCAAGGGCGGCCGCGCGGCGGGACGCATCTTCATCGAGCGGCTGCAACTCGCCAGCCACTTGGCGAACGTCGGCGATGCCAAGACCCTGGTCATCCACCCGGCCAGCACGACCCACTCGCAGCTGACGGCCGAGGAACTGCGGGTCAGCGGTGTCGGCGAAGACCTGATCCGCCTCTCGGTCGGTCTGGAGGATCCGGACGACATCGTCGCCGATGTGAAGCAGGCGTTGCGCGCCGCGGCGAAGGAGGCCGCGTGATGCAGGTGACGGTCGAGGGAACCGAGATCTTCGCGGCGACCGGCGGGCGCCCCTTCGATCCGGCCCTGCCTTGCGTGCTGCTGGTCCACGGGGCCGGCATGGACCACAGCGTCTGGGCGCTGCAGAGCCGCTATCTGGCCCATCGCGGTCGGGCCATCCTGGCCCTGGATCTGCCGGGCCATGGTCGCTCCGCAGGCGAGGCCGTGACCGATATTCCGGCGTTGGGCGATTGGCTGATCGCCCTGTTGGACGCGGTCGGTGTCGCGCAGGCCGCATTGGTCGGGCATTCGATGGGTGCGCTGGCCTGTCTCTCCGCCGCCGCCCGCTATCCCGAGCGGCTCCGGGCTCTGGCGCTGCTGGGCGTGGCGCCGAAAATGCCGGTGCATCCCGACCTCTTGGCGCTGGCGGCCGCCAACGATCACAAAGCTTTGGAATTGATCGACGACTGGGCGCATGGGCCGCGCGCCCATCTCGGCGGCCATCCGGCTGCCGGCACCTGGCTGCTTGGCGGTGGCGAGCGTCTGTTGGAGCGGGCGCGGCCTGGGGTTCTGCACGGCGATCTGGCGGCCTGCGACGCTTATGCCGAGGGTGCGGCCGATGCGGTCCGGGTGCGCTGTCCGACCCGCCTGATTCTCGGGGCCGACGACAAGATGACCCCGGCCAAGGCGGGCACCAAACTCGCGGACCTGATTCCGGGGGCGGAGGCGGTTGTGATCCCGGACAGCGGTCACATGATGATGACGGAACAGCCCGACGCGACCCTGGAGGCCCTGAAGCAAGCCGTATAGGTATCGCACGTCAGGGGATGGGTTCTCCTTGAACTTGGGCTCCGCGCCGCCGGCTGCTAAAAGCTCAAGCGGCGCAGCCTCGCCGCCGCTTTCCGGAGTCCTCTATCCCGTGTCTGAAGATCTAGCGCCGCCTCAATCCCGCGTCGGCTATCCGCATTTCCTGCAGATCCCGACCCGTTGGATGGACAACGACATCTACGGTCACGTCAACAACGTGGTCTACTACAGTTACTTCGATACGGTGATTAACGACTATCTGATCGCGCGAGGCGGTCTCGACATCCATGGCGGAACGGTGATCGGCATCACGCCCGAGACCCATTGCAATTTCCGTGATTCCTTCAGCTTCCCGGAAACCATCGAGGCCGGCCTCGCGGTCGGGCGCCTGGGCGGCCGCTCGGTGCGGTATCTGATCGGCCTGTTCAAGCAAGGGTCGGACACGCCGGCGGCAACCGGACACTTCGTCCACGTCTTCGTCGACCGCACCAGCATGCGGCCGGTCGAGCGGCTGCCGGATCCTCTGCGCGAGGCTTTGGAAGCACTGCGGATCGATCAGAGCCTGTCGTGATCGGCTGAACCGCGAAGCGATCCCACACGATCGCTAACGGCCCGCGTGGCATCGCCGCACCGAGAGGCCATTCTCCCTCCCAGCGCGGCGCAAGGCGGCTCGTTGGTGGTGCCCGATCTTCTGCCGCTGCTGTGCCGCCTAGGAACCTCTCCGTTTTGATCGAGACCAACACACTTTCGTTGTCTAGTCGATTTTCTGTTCGACTATAAGTAAAAAACAAATATTTATAACGAAATCGTATGTAATAAATAGTGATTTGAGTGCGAACGATTGTCTCATTTACGGCTTCGAAAGCTGTGTTCTTTAAAAAAACAAGACGGTTGTGACGGTGAATGAGCTTCGGTAATGCAATTCAAATCTTCCTCGATGGCATGGCAACTCAATGGGTTGGTGGCTCTGCCCTTGTTGACTGCGTTGTTGCTCGGCTTGATTTTGGGGTACCAGCAGCTCCAGGTCTTGCATTCCAGCAAGTTGTCGATTTCCGCCATTGAGGTGGCCGAGGCTAGCAACGCCCTCGTCCATCAGCTGCAGAGGGAACGCGGACGCTCCGTCGGCTTCTTGAGTTCTGACGAGCGCGAGCGCGTTTCCGAAGCCTTGAATGCCCAGAGGTCTGAAACCGACCGGGCCGTCGCCGCTTTCGATGTCGTCTTGACGCGTAACCCGCCAGCGGAGTTGCTTTCCGCGCGTGCGGCGGACTTTGTTACCTCGCGAAAGTTGGTCGACGAAGCCCTCGGGTTGCGGGCTAGGGTCGATGCGGGTGACGCGAGTGTCGGCAACGTTCTCTCCGGCTACACAACTGCGGTCGAAGGCCTGATCGATACAATCGGGTTCGCCGTCGAGGTCAGTCAGTCGACGGAAGTCACCGAGAATCTTCTCGCCTATTTGGCACTGGTCAAGGCTGTCGAGAACGCAGGACTGGAGCGCGCTTTGGGCAGCCGTGTGTTCGACCTCATCGGACGTCACGAATTCGATGCCTCGCTCTACAACAGCTATCTTGTACGTTTGGCCGGTGAACGGGCCTACCTCAGAGACTTCCTTGCGTTCGCCAAACCGGAGTTTCGCGAACACTTCAAGTCCACGGTTGTCGGGGCTGACGTCGATCAGGTTATCGCCTGGCGGGAAATTCTGACAACTCTGCCGCAAACTCTCGACGGACAGGGTGTCCGCGGGGTCGAGTGGTTCGACACCGCGACGTCGCGGATCGATCTGATCGTGGAGGTCGAGAACTGGATTGCGGCGCAGACTCTCGATGTCGCACAGGCAAAAGCGCAGAGTGCGCGCTTGCGCCTGATCGCGGTCGCGGCAGGTCTTCTGGCCTTGACCCTGGGTGGGGCCTGGATCACCCGGCGTCAGACGAGCAGAATGGTCAAGGCGGTGGACTTCGTGTCCGACCGCCTGCAGAGCCTCGCCTCCGGCGACTTGGACTTGGATCTCACGCAGCCCGATCAGGCTCTGCAGTCCACAGAAACGCTGCAGATGCACACAGGCTTGATCGAATTGAGAAAGAGCGCGCAGGCACAACGGCGCCTGCAGCAGGAAAAGCTGGAAGCTGCCGAGGCCGAAGCCGCGCGGGCAGGGACTCTTAGGTCCATCGTGTCCGAGTTTCGCGGCGAATTCGAGTCCGTGCTGTCGCGCCTGACTCAGGGGACCTCTGCTTTGAGCGACTCTGCAGTCCGTTTGACCGACGGTGCCTCCGGGACGCAGCACCGCTCCTCGACGGCGAGTCTCGAGGCCAGCCGTTCGACCGAGGCGGCGGAGTCCGTCGCAGGGGCGGCTGAGAAGATCGCCTCCTCGATCGGCGAGGTCAGCCGTCAGGCGCAGAGCATGCGCGGCCAGGCCGCGACGGTCTCGCAAGAGTCCGGTGAGATTGCAGAACACTTCGCCGGGCTCAAGAGCATGGGAGATGAGATCCGCAGCGTCATGGACCTGATCTCCAGGATAGCCGATCAGACAACCCTGCTGGCGCTGAACGCAACCATCGAGTCGGCTCGCGCCGGAGAAGCCGGCAAGGGCTTCGCTGTGGTCGCGAGCGAAGTGAAATCTCTTGCCGTGCAGACCGGCAGCTCGACGGAGAATATCCGCGCGAAGGTCGAGGCCATGGTGGCGGCGATCGACCGTAGCGCGGCCAGCATCGAACGCGTCTCTTCTGCTATCGACGGTCTGGACTCGCAGGTCGGTATCGTCACCACCGCAGTGGACGAACAGCTCGTGACCGCCGACGATATATCGCAAAGCGCCGCGCATGCGGCTGCCGGCACCAAGGCCGCCTCCACCAACGTGCAGGAGGTCGAGGCCATCGCGACGGAGACTAACAAGGAGGCCTCGTCGGTTCGGCAGACCGTCGGTGACCTGAGCGCTCTGGTCGAGACTCTGGAGGCTCAGACGCGCGGTTTTCTCGAGCGGATCATGGCGGCGTAAGACGAATTTCGCCGGTTGCGACCCTGCCTGATGTGGGAGCTCCGTCAGCCCGAAGCGGGTCTGCGTCTCTGCGGATCTGGGGCAGGCTCGCCGTAAGCGGCCTCGCCTCAGCGCCGTCCATTGAGGACGACCGCGCTCTAGGCCGCCCGCACCTTTTCCACGAAGCCGTCGAGTTCGCGGGTCAGGAGCTCGGCCTGCTGGGACAGCCCCTGCGCGGCTGCCAAAAGGTCGCTGGCCGCGCGTCCGGTCTCGCCGGCGGCGGCATCGACCTGCTCGATCTTCTCGGCAACCTCGGCGGTGCCGCCCGAGGCCTCCTGGACATTGCGGGCGATTTCCTGCGTTGCGGACTGCTGCTCTTCGATGGCGCCGGCGATGGAGGTCGCCAGCTCGCTAATCTCCGTGATCACGCTCACGATCTCGCCGATGGCGGTTTCGGCCTGGCCGGTGGCGTCCCGCACGGCATCGACCTCGCCGCCGACCTGCTCCGTGGCTTTCGAGGTCTCGCCCGCCAGGTTCTTGACCTCGGACGCGACCACCGCGAAGCCCTTGCCGGCTTCCCCGGCTCGGGCGGATTCGATCGTTGCGTTGAGCGCCAGCAGATTGGTCTGCTCGGCGATATCCGAGATCAAACCGACCACATCCCCGATCGATTGCGCCTTTGCGGTCAAGGCCTGCATCGCCTGGGTCGTGGCCTGAGCCTGCTCCGCCGCTCGCCCGGCGCTCCGGTTGGACTGGTCGACGGTCACCGCGATCTCCCGGATCGCGGCCGAAAGCTGCTCGGCGGAGGCTGCGACGGTTTGCACGTTGGCCGAGGCCTGCTGCGTCGCTGCGGCCACGGCCGATGCCTGACCGCGTCCTTCCTCGGCGGTCCGGCTCAGTGTTTGAGCGCTGGACTGCATCTCCGTGGCGGCAGTGGTCAGGCTGCCGACGATACCGCGCACGCTGGCCTCAAAACCGTCGGCCAACTCGTTCATCATCTGGCGCTTCTCGCCGGCCTGACGCGCGTCGCGCTCCGCCGCTTCGCGGTTCAGCCGCTCGGTTTCGGCGGCGTTCTTCTTGAACACCTCCAGCGCGCCGGCCATCGCGCCGATCTCGTCCTTTCGTCCGCGTGCCGGGATCTCCGTCTCGAGGTCGCCGCCTGCCAGTCGATGCATGGCCGCCGTCATGCTCTTGAGAGGACGGACGATGCTGCGGGCGATCAGAAATGCGAGCAGCGCGCCCAGGCCGGCGGCGGCCAGCGACAAGGCGATCGATAGTTTTGTCGAGGTCGCGGCCTGCTGTTGGACCGCGGCCTCGATCGCGGCCTCTTGAGCCACCGCCGCGTTCTGGATCTCGTCCAACCTTGCGGCAAGCCGACCGCCGGTCACTTCGATCACTTCCGCATTGAGGCGATTGCCCTCCTCGGCGAGGCGCTGGAACTCCAGAACTCCCGCCTGGTAGGCCGCGAGCGGATCCGTCTGGCTGGCGATGGCCTCACGGCGTTCGCTCGATTGCGCGAATCGCACGGCGTAGCCCAACAGCTTCTCCGTTTCGGCGAGCTGGGTCTCGGTTTCGATGAGATCCTCGCTGCGTTGCAGTTCGACGAAACGGCCGGTGTAGTCGCGCGCCAGCAGGAAGGCCGTCAGGGCGCGGCCCAGCGCTTCGGCCGTCGAATGATCGGTGTTGTCGCGTGCATCCTGCACCAGGGGAGTCAGGGCCGCGCGCAGCGCGTCGCCGCCGGCACGCAGGGACCCGTCGCGTACCTCGTTGCGGGCCGTACGCACTTGCGCGAGCTTCTCGAAGCCCTGCCAGTAGGCTGTCGCCGCCGCCTCGACTTCGGAGAGGGCGCTGCGCAACTCCTCCGTACCGGCACGCTCATGCTTGGCGGCGATGATGTCTTGCAGCTCTGCGTAAAGGCCCTCGGCGCGGACGAAACGCTCCTGGCTGTTCTTTGCCACGTACTCGTGAACGACCACCTTCAGTTCCAGGAAGGTTGAGGCGATCTCCGCCGCGTCTTGCGCCGCGGTTCCAGCTGTCGCGTAGCCCTCGATCTCCATCTCCAGAAGATTGGTGGTCCAGACCGATTTCCCCCCCAAGGCGATGAGCAGCAGGAGAACCAATCCAAATCCACCGGCCAGGCGCAGCCCGACCGAGGGGGTGAGAAGGGTTTTCATGGCCAGATCTCCAACGATCAACGGTACGCGAGCGACCGCACGCGCGAAATCGTACGTAAAAGTACGACTTCTAAAATCTGAGCTATGAGGGTTAGCAAATCTCTAAGGTCGCACAGACACCCGGCGAATACGCACGAAGCGTGTGCCTAGATCGCGCGCCCTGCGCACTATAGTTGTCTCGACGCGCACCGCTCGACGCGCCGTTGCGGTCAGAAGGCGCACCTGGATCGCGGTTGTCCTGGGCGGATGTGGGGTCGCTTCCGCCCAGGACATGGATCGCTTTCTAAACGTAGGAAAGAGCAGAACCGCTTTAGGGTGTCGGGGCAGATGCCTGCCCCCGGTTTGCGTTTTCCGGTCGGGTCAGCGCGGCTCGCTCAGCAGTCCTTTGAAGATCGCGTAGCAGGCGAGCAGCAGCACGATCGCGAAGGGCAGGCCGGTCGAGACCGTTGCCGCCTGCAGGGCCGCCAAGCCGCCGCCGAGCAGCAGGGCGATGGCCACCAGGCCTTCGAAGATGCACCAGAAGACGCGCTGGGACACCGGGGCGTTGACCTTTCCGCCGGCGGTGATGGTGTCGATCACCAGGGAGCCGGAATCCGATGAGGTGACGAAGAAGACGATCACCAGCACCACGGCCACCACGGAGGTGATCGAAGCCAGCGGCAGCTCCGACAGCATGCCGAAGAGCGACAACTCGGGCGAGTAGGAGGTGATGACGTACTCCTTCACCGCGCTGGCCTCGTTGGCGATCACCTGCTCGATGGCCGTACCGCCGAAGGCGGTCATCCAGAGCACGCCGACCAGCATCGGGATGATCAGCACGCAGATCAGGAACTCCCGCACGCTGCGCCCGCGGCTGACGCGTGCGATGAACATGCCGACGAAGGGCGACCAGGAAATCCACCAGGCCCAATAGAAGGCGGTCCAACCCTGACGGAAGTCGTCGTCCGTCCGGCCGACCGGATTGGAGAGCGGCACCACGTCGCGCAGGTACTCCAGGATGTTCTGGAAGAATCCCGTGACGATCGCCAGGGTCGGGCCGGCGACGATGACGAAGATCAGCAACAGAGCGGCGATACCCATGTTGATCTCGGACAGCAGCTTGACGCCGCCGTCCAGTCCGCGCAGCACGGAGATCAGGGCGACCGAGGTGATGCCGATGATGAGAACGATCTGCGTGTTGATGCTGATGGGAATCCCGAACACGAAGTCGAGCCCGGCGTTGGCTTGCTGCGCTCCGAAGCCGAGCGAGGTCGCGAGGCCGAACAAGGTCGCGAAGACCGCCAGGATATCGATGATATGTCCCGGCCAACCCCAGATCCTCTCGCCGAAGATCGGATAGAAGATCGAGCGCACGGTCAGCGGCAGGCCCTTGTTGAAGCTGAAGAGGGCCAGCGCCAGGGCCACGATCGCGTAGATCGCCCAAGGGTGAAGGCCCCAGTGATAGATCGTGGCCGCCATCCCCATGGCCTTGGCGGCAGCCAGATTCTCCTCGATCAGCGTCCCGTCTTCGGCGAAGGGCGAGGGAACGCCCAGCGGTTCGGAAATCGCCATGTGGTAGACCGGCTCGAGTACGCCGAAGAACATCAGGCCGATGCCCATGCCCGCCGCGAAGAGCATGGCGAACCAGCCGATGTAGCTGTACTCCGGCGTCGCGTCCTGCCCGCCCAGTCGGACCTTCCCGAGAGGCGAGACGATCAGCACCAGGCAGACGATCACGAAGATGTTGCCGGCGATCAGGAAGAACCAGTCGAGGCCGGAGGTCAGGGTACTGCGGATGTCGTTGAACAGCGGCCCGACTTGAGTCTGAAAGGCGAGTGTGAGCACCACGAAGGCGACGATCACCAGGCCCGAGACGAGAAACACCGGGTTATGGATGTCGAGGCCGAAGGGACCCAGGTTGGCCTGGATATTGTCCTGGCCGATCTCGTAGTCCGTTTCGATGACGTCGGAGGCGCCCTCCGGTGCTGGAATCTCGGCGGCGTCATCCGGTGCCGGAGTGCCTCTGTCGCTCATCTCGGAACTCCTGTGCTTTCCTGTTCTGCTGCCCGTCGAGGTCCGGCCTGGAGGCGGAGCGCCGGGTTTTCGTCTCGGTCCGTTAGCGGATAACGAAGACGGAAACGTCGCTGTGCGATGCCACGTAGCCGGCATTCGACGTCAAGATGTGCTCCGGCAGGCCGGGGATGTGGGAGGCCATGATCACGAGGTCGGCGCCGATTTCGTCGGCCGCCGTCGTCAGGAGCTTGTAGAGCTCCCGGGTCGGGTCGCGGCTGAGGAAGGAGCGCGTGGTTGCCTCGAAACCGCCCTCCTGCGCCTGAGCTGCGCCGAAGGCTGTCAGCTTCCGGGCATATTCCTCCGGCGAACGGGCCACCGCATCGGGCGTCGAGGCGGTCACGCCGACGTAGCAGACCGGGATCTCGTAATGCCGTGCCAGATCCCCCGCGGTCTTCAGTGCCTTCTCGAGTCGGTCCGTATGGGCCAGATCGACGGGGACCATGATCTTCTTATACATCGGCGCCTTCCAGCAATTCGCGCGAACCGCGAGGCCTCATGCAGAGTGGGCCGCGGGTACGAGAGGTCCGCCGACGGCTTTCGCAGCCGACGCTCGAGCACTGCGATGTTCCGGGGAGCTCGTTCCGAGGGAACATCCGGCCGGCGCCGGATTGCAAATGCGACGAACCCAAAAAGGAGGCGTTAGGATGACCACTCCAATCCCAAATTGCAAATGGCGTCTCCAGTAATTCTCCGGCTCACTCTGCTGGAATTCGGTCGATCTGTGAATAGTCTCACTGGTTTTTTGCTGACGTTCTGCGGCGACAGGCAAGACGACAGCTAAGTAGATGGACGGTTACTCTTGGATGCCGAGCGCGCGTTTGTAGAGCTCCAGCAGATGCTCTTGCTCCTGCCGGTCGGCGTGATCCATCTTCCGCAACTTGATGACCTGCCGCATGATCTTGGTGTCGAAACCGGTTCCCTTGGCTTCGGCGTAGATCTCGCGGATATCGGCGCCAAGCACCGTGCGCTCTTCCTCGAGCCGTTCGATTCGCTCGATGAAGGACTTCAGACGGTCTGCCGCTACGCCACCGACATCGCTCATGGGCTGTTCTTCTCCTGCTTGCTGGAAAGTCTGACCGCGCGAACGGCGCCGGCCATCGGGCGATGGCTGCGGGCGCGACACGGCGGGGCGGACCTTAGCGAGGCTGGCCCTGGGCCTCAACGGGCCGGTCGGCTGCGCAAAGCGGGGAAGCTGTGGATAAAAGGCGTTATACGACCTGGAAGCCGTGCGCGTAGGGGTCGCGCGCCTCGACGAAGAGGGTGTTGAGCCCCGTCATCCGGGCCCAGCCCTCGATCGAGGGAACGATGGCGGGCCGCCCGTCGACCTCGGCCGTTGCCTCGATCCGGCCGGTGAAGAGGCTGCCGATGATGCTCTCGTGCCGAAAGCTGTCGCCCACCGCCAGCTGGCCGCGCGCCGCCAACTGCGCCATGCGCGCGGAGGTGCCGGTGCCGCAGGGACTGCGGTCGATCGCCCGGTCTCCGTAGAAGACGGCATTGCGGGCATCCGCATCGGGGTGCCGGGGAGCGCCGGTCCACATGACATGACTGACGCCGCGGATCGTCGGATCGTCCGGATGAACCATCTCGACGGTGGCGTTGATCCTCCGCCGAAGCTCGGGGGAGAGCCGCAGGATCTCGCCGGGCGTCAGGCCGTCCAGTCCCGCGAAGGCGGCCTGCGGCTCGACGATGGCATAGAAGTTGCCGCCGTAGGCGATGTCGAGGCGCAGTCGTCCCAGGTCGGGGCAGTCGATCTCCAGCCCCTCGAGCGCCAGGAAGCTCGGCACGTTGGTGATCCGCACCGCCTCGACGAACCCCTGCGCGTCGCGGAAGTAGCGCGCTTCGACCGGTCCGGCCGGGGTCTCGAGGCGCAGCAGGCCCTGCTCGCGCGGCTGAACCAGCCCGCGTTCCAGGGCGAAGGTCACGGCGCCGATGGTCCCGTGACCGCACATCGGCAGGCAGCCGCTGGTCTCGATAAAGAGGATCGCGGCGTCTGCGCCTTGTGCGAGTCCGGAGTGCGTCGGCGGATAGAGCAGCGCGCCGGACATCATGTCGTGGCCGCGCGGCTCGAACATCAGCGCGGTGCGGATCCAGTCGTAGCGTGCCAGGAAATCCTGACGCTTCTCGCTCATGCCGACGCCTTCCAGCAGCGGTCCTCCTGCGGCGACCAGACGGACCGGATTGCCGCAGGTATGGCCATCGATGCAAAAGAAGGTGTTGGGCGCGAGCGGGTCCATGCCCCCCATTGAGGCCGCTTCGGCGGCGCCCGTCAAATACAGCTCACTGCTCAGGCGAGCCCCGCTTTCGCCGGCCTGTTGCGCCGCCGAAAAGGCCGCTATAGTTGTGCGCTATGCCTGACGGAGAGACACCGCGCGGCGCCGTCGACCTACGTCTTCTGACCCGCGACGAGGCGCCCCCCTTCACCATCCTGAACCCCAGCGGCTCGGCGCCGATGGTGATCACCTGCGATCACGCCTCCAACCGCGTGCCGGAGGTCCTGGGCGATCTCGGTCTGAACCGCGCCGAACTGGCGCGCCATATCGCATGGGACATCGGCGCGGCCGAGGTGACGCGGCGTCTGGCCCTGCTGCTGGACGCTCCGGCCGTGCTGTCGGGCTTCTCGCGCCTGGTTATCGACCCGAACCGCAGGGTCGACGTGCCCGCCTCCATCCCGCCGATCAGCGACGGGACCGAGGTGCCCGGCAACAGGCACCTCAGCGACCGCGAGGTCAGCCTGCGGCGCGAACAGCTTTTCGCGCCCTATCATGCGGCTTGCGAGCGGATGATCGAGGCGAAGCTCGCCGAAGGCCTCCCGCCGGCCCTGGTCTTTCTGCATTCCTTTACGCCGGTCTTCGCGGGAGAGGAGCGCTGGATGGAGGCAGCGATCCTCTGGGACCGGGATGACCGCCTGCCACGTCCGCTGCTGGAGTCGCTTCGCGCGCGCGGCATCGCGACCGGCGACAACGAACCCTACAGCGGGCGCTCGACCGAGGATTACAGCCTGCACGCCCACGGCGACGCGCGGGGTCTGCCGCACGTCCTGATCGAGCTGCGCCAGGACGTGATCGATACCCAGGCCGGGGCCGAACGCTGGGCTCAGATCTTGGCCGCCGTGCTGCGGCCCGTGCTTGCCGACCCAGCCACCTTCAGGTCCCTCTAGCCGGAGCCTTCACCGGACATGACAGCATCCGTCGAGCCCACTTTCACCGTCGGTATCGAGGAAGAGTATCTGCTGGTCGATCCGGAGAGCCGCGACCTGGTTGTCGAACCGCCGACCGGCCTGATGAGCGCGCTCGAGGACGCCCTCGGCGAGCGGGTGACCCCCGAGTTCCTGCAGTCCCAGGTCGAGATTGGCACCAGTAAATGCGACTCCGTGCGCGAAGCGGCGGCGGAGCTGCGGGAGCTGCGCGGCAAGGTGGCGGAGGTGGCGGAGGCGCACGATCTGGCCCTGCTCGCGGCCTCGACCCATCCCAAGGCCGACTGGGACAGGCAGAAGCACACCGACAAGGAGCGCTACAACATGCTGGCGCGCGATATCCAGGCGCCGGCCCGCCGCCTGGTGATCTGCGGCATGCACGTGCATGTCGGTCTGGACGACGACAATCTGCGCATCGATCTGATGGGGCAGGCGGCCTACTTCACGCCGCATCTGCTGGCGCTCTCGACCTCCTCGCCCTTTTGGCGCGGACGCAACAGCGGCCTGAAGTCGTACCGCATGGCCGTCTTCGACGAGCTGCCGCGCACCGGCCTGCCGGCCCAGTTCGATTCCTGGGGCGAGTATCAGCGCCATCTGCAGGTCCTGGTCGATGCCGGGCTGATCGAGGATGGCTCCAAGCTCTGGTGGGACGTGCGTCCCTCGTCGCGCTTTCCGACCCTGGAACTGCGCGCTCCCGATATCTGCACCCGCATCGACGACGGACTGGCCGTCGCGGCGATCTACCTCTGTCTTCTGCGCATGCTCTGGCGGTTGAAGCGCACGAACCAGCGCTGGCGACGCTATTCCAACATGCTGATCGGCGAAAACCGCTGGCGGGCGATGCGCTATGGCATGGACGAGGGGCTGGTCGACTTCGGAAAGGGGGCGGTGGTGGCCTATCCGGACCTGCTGGAGGAAATTCTGGAGCTGACCCGCGAGGACGCATTGGCTCTGGACTGTCTCGATCTTTGCGAGGCGTCGCGCGGCGTGATCGAGCGCGGGACCAGTGCCGACCGTCAGATCCAGATCTACGACGCGGCCCTGGAGGAGGGGCTGGAGCGCGGCCCGGCGCTCGACCGGGTCGTCGACTGGCTGATGACGGAAACCGTTGCAGGTCTGGATTCCGAGCACACATAAGCGAGAACGCCGCTAAGACCAAGAAAGGGAGAGATCGATGGACGAACAGACCCGCACCGAACTCGAGGCCGCGGCCTTCCGCGCCCTGCGCGATCACCTGCGCGAGCGCACGGACGTGCAGAATATCGACCTGATGAATCTCTCCGGCTTCTGCCGCAACTGCCTGTCGCGTTGGTATCAGGAAGCCGCCAACGAGCGCGGTATCGAGATGGACAAGGCCGCCGCGCGCGAGATCGTCTACGGCATGCCCTACGACGACTGGCGCGCCAAGCACCAGACCGAGGCCAGCGAGGAGCAGAAGGAGGCTCTCGCTGCCAGCCATCCCGGCCACTGACGGCTAAGGGGCGCGGCACTCCGCCTACGTCAGGCGGGCGCCTTCGAAGCCCTCGGCCGCGACGGCCGAGCAGAAATCGTGCCACTGGCAGCCGGAACAGGCGCGACGCGCGGTGCCGGCCGCGAAGCCCTGGCGCAGGCGGTTCTTGGTTTGCGCCGATAGCGTGATCGTCTTGCCGACCGGCAGCGGTTCGTCCAGAAGACGGCTCAAGTCCTCCGTCGCCTCAGTATCGCGACGGCGTACGCTGTCGCGCTGGCAATGGGGCTGCGCCTCACTGGCGATCAGCGGCGCGCAGATGTCGTCCGGCCCCTCGACCAGCAGAACCTCCTCGCCACCCGAAACGCGCGCGGCGATACGGTCGAAATTGGCGACGAAAGCCGGGCTGTAGCCCTTGCCGACATAGGTGAGCAGGCAGAGCAGGTGGTGATGTCGCAGCCGCAAAGTCATGAGGTGCAGGTCATCGCGGCAGCGTGAGACCGTCAGACGAGCGGCGGGGTCGGCCGGCGATAGCGCTGGGCCGCCTGAAGACAGGCGGCGGCCAGTGCCGACTTCAAGACCATGCCCAGCAGGAAGGGCGTCAGGCCGAGGGCCGTCGCCTGGGTCCAGCCCAGTCCGGTGACGGTCGAAAGCCAGGCGACACCGGGTGCGAGGATCGCGGCATGGCCCAGCAGCATAACCGCGAAGGCGGAGAGGGGGTGACGCGCGACGCCGCGCTCCACCAGCCAGCCCACAATCACGGCGGCCAGGGCGAAACCGAAGAGATAGCCGGCGGTCGGGCCGACGAAGTGAATGAAGCCTGCGGCTCCGCCGGCCAGCACCGGCAAGCCCAAGGCGCCCTGCAGCAGGTAGGTCAGCACCGTCGCGCCGCCGAGCCGCCAGCCGTAGAGCGCACCGATCACCACGAGGCCGAAGGTCTGCATGGTCATGGGCACCGGCACCATCGGCACCTCGATCCAGGAGCAGGCGGCGAGGAACAAGGTGCCGGCGAGAACCAGGAAGACGCGCCTTGTCCAGGATCCTCCGCGCAGCCAGGCGAGGGCTGCACCCAAGGGAGCGGAAGTCTCTGTCGCGGCGCTGTTCATGGCTCAGATCTCTTTCACGATGACTTGAGGACTGTCCGACAACTTATACAGGCGGCCCTCGCATTCTCAACGGTGAAAGCGCGCTTGACTTGGAGTGCGCTCTAACCTTTAGCCTCCGGCGCGTCGTGACGAGACAGGACCTCCAGATGAAGATCGGCGAACTCGCCAAACGCTCGGGACTCTCCCGCCATACGCTCCGCTACTACGAGCGGATCGGGCTCTTGCCGCGAGCGGACCGGGATGGATCGGGACATCGGGACTACGATGCCTCGCTCCTCATCTGGATCGACTTTCTCGGCCGTCTGAGGACGACCGGAATGCCGATCCGGGAGATGCTGCGCTATGCGGACCTGCGCGCACGAGGTCCGCAAAGCGAAGGCGAGCGATCTGCGCTTCTGGAAGCCCATCGCGAGCGGGTACGCGCCGATGTGGAAAGGCTACAGGCCTGTCTTGTCGTCCTTGACACCAAGATCGCCGGCTATGCCGGCGGCGAGCGGAGGATGGAAGATCATGACGCAGCTCCCGGATCCGAGACAGACGCGACCGGAGGAAACCCGGTTGGAGCGGGGAAGACGCCTGCTCTCTGAGATCGATGGCGAAGCCGGCGAAAGAGTTGCGGCCTCGCTCTCGGGCATCGCGCCGGACTTCGCCCGCTATCTGCTGGAGTTCCCCTTCGGCGACATCTACGCCCGGCCCGGTCTCGCCCTGCGCGATCGGGAGATCGCTACCATCGCAGCCCTGACGGCTATGGGTACGGCGACGCCGCAGCTGAAAGTCCATATAGAAGCCGGCCTCAAGGTCGGGCTCAGTCGCGACGAGATCGTCGAGATCGTCATGCAGATGGCCGTCTATGCCGGCTTTCCCGCCGCGCTCAACGGCTTGCAGGCGGCGAAGGAGGTGTTTGCCGCTTGCGACGAGGCGATCTGATCTAACCTGTCCCCGACTGACAGGCGGCGTTGGATCCCGCTATAACGGCGGCGGTACCCATACCGGCACGGATGTCGTCCCATGGAAGAAGAGTCACGCCTCTTCGAGATTTTTCTGGAGGTGCAGCGGGGTTTGCCGCGGCAGGGACCGGGGGCCGCTCAGAGCACCCTCGATGCCCTGGCCCTCTGCCGCGGCCTGCCCGAACACCCCAGCGTTCTGGATATCGGTTGCGGCCCGGGCCTGCAGACCCTGGTTCTGGCCGAGGCGCTGGACGGCCCGATCACGGCGGTCGACTTGCTGCAGGAATATCTGGACAGCCTGAATGAGCGCGCCGCCGCAACGGGTTTGGCTGAGCGGATCGAGGTCTTGGCCGGCGACATGGCGGAGCTGCCGTTTCCGGATCGGAGCTTCGATCTCATCTGGGCGGAGGGCTCGGCTTACATCATGGGCTTTGAAGCAGCCTTTCGGGCTTGGCGCCGGCTGCTCAAACCTGGCGGCTGCATCGCGATGACCGAGCTGACGTGGCTGCGGTCCGACCCGCCGGCCGAAGCTGCCGCCTTTTTCCAAACCGAGTATCCGGCGATGACGACCCTGGAGGCCAACATGGCAAGCCTGAAAGCCTGCGGCTACGATCTGCTGGGGACGTTCACGCTGCCCGAGGCGGCCTGGTGGGACGACTACTACACCCCCTTGGAAGCCAGGCTCCCGAGGTTGAAGGCGTGCTATGCCGACGATCCGGCCGCACGCTCGGTCGTCGCGACAACCGAGCGGGAGATCGATGTGCGTCGCCGTTTCGGGGACGCTTACGGCTACGTCTTCTTCGTTGCCCAGAAGGCTGGCTGACGGGATCGAACCGGATTTGTGATCCTATATCCAGCCGTTTCGCGGACCAGCGGCAGTGCGAGGTTGGACGGTCAGTTTTCGTTGCCGGCGGACTGCTGGTTCAGCGATTACCAAAACACAGGAGTTCCCTTACTGACCGTCTGCGGCAAGATAAGAAAGTCATAATTGCTGAGTAGGACTACGCCTCTTCCGTGCCAATATTCTGCGTGGATGATACCTAACGATCAATCAGGGCCTATTTGACATCACCCTACCATCAACATTAGAATTAAAGCATGACCGGCAGCGCAGAGGCGCACAGCCTTGCCAGTTCTTCGGAACGCCGGTCATCGCGATACATTACAATCGATACCATGTTGGTTCGCTAGGCCAGACCCGTTTTTCTTGGCATTTCCGGATTCCACTATTATCGATAACTTCTTCAATCGCTTTTCTCCATCTAGCGGAATTATCTTGGTGATAAAATTGGAGACAATAAAGAAATACATCAGCTAATTGTATCATTCGACTGTGATGTGATCTTGCAAAATGCACTGTATCAATTATGTTCTCGATGTCTCGTCCTCTTTCCCAACGCGTTCCACCTTGCCGATAAAGCGAGAGGCTCGCAACTGATGTGCCGATATTTGGTTCATCATAATCACCAAAAAGCATCCCAACTGTTCCAAGTTTTTTAAATAAGCTGTCTGCTTTTTCAATAAGATACATAAATGCAATTTCATCAGGTGGTTTTGATGAATGAGTGATGTTTTCAGGAATTATCCTTATGTAGACACGTTGAATGTCATCTCGGCTAATAATATTCAGTATTCTTTTCAGGTATTCTAGACGTTCATCGAAGTTTCGGCCCTTGAAATTGCCCTTGCCCCGGCAAAGTTCAATACCGTGGAATTCAGTGTCCCGACTGAGCGTCGCAGATCCAAAAGCGTCCTGGGATATTTCGTTGAGTTCGGCTTCTAACGCTGGAACTACTTCCGCAGAATCACAAATTCCGCCAAGCCAAAAGGACGTTTGTTTGGGTGGCTCATGCTTTACTTCATCATAATATAGGAGATACATATTCTCGCCAATATTTATTTGGGAGATTTAGTTCCGCTTTAACCTTAGCAATCGAGAACATCTCTACAGCTAGCGCGCGCAACGCCCCTTATATTTTCTCAAACTTCCTAACACAATCTGAGCGAGAGCAACTCTTGGCCTGGAGAAGGCTGCTCAAAAGCGTCGTTACTCTGGCGACCGTTACTTGCGCCCTGGATCTTAAACAGATCAATCTCAAGCGAAGCTCTGCACAGGATGTCCACGCGCTTGAAGTAATCAAGACGAATTGGCGGGAAGTCTAGATGCGCTGGCGCGTCAGTAACTGCTACGGCGACGCGTTCGTCGTCGTGGAATGACAGCTTAGTGAGCCAAGCAGTCTCGGCAGGCTTCCGCTCTATTCCGCCGCTTCGCGGGTCAGCGGTGCGGGCGCCGGGTCGCGGAACTCCGCCAGCAGCTCGTCCCAGCGTTTCCGCGCGGCCTCCAGATTTCGCTCCTTGACGTGACCGTAGCCTCGGATCCGATCCGGGATTTCGGCGAGCTGGACCGCCAAGGCATGGGTCTCGGGCGTCAACTTACCGCTCAGCTCCTCGACCAGCGCCACGTAGTCGGCGATGAGCTTGCGCTCGTCCTTGCGCTCGGCGGTGTAGCCGAAGATGTCGAAGGCCGTGCCGCGCAGTCCCTTCAGCTTGGTCATGGCCCGGAAAACCGGCAGCAGCCAGGGGCCGAACTCGCGCTTCTTCAGCTCGCCGGTTACCGGATCGCGCGGCGAAATCAGCGGCGGCGCCAGGTGGAAAGTCAGCTTGTAGCTGCCGGCGAACTGCCGTTCGAGCTTCTGCCGGAAGGCCGGATCGGCATGCAGGCGCGCGACCTCATACTCGTCCTTGTAGGCCATCACCTTGTGGGCGTAGCGGGCCACTGCTTCGGCGAAGCCGCTGCGACCCGGCGTTTTCTCCGCCTCGGCCTGGCGCGCCCGCTCGACGATCTTGCGGTAGCCGTCGGCATAGGCCGCGTTCTGGTAGTCGGTCAGGAAGGCGACGCGGCGCTCGACCAGCTCCTCCAGTGTCTGCGGCCTGGCTGCCTCCGCCGGCTTGGCGTCGGGCAGGGCGGTTTCCGTCACCCGCTTGAGATCGGCGGCGGCGCGGCGGCCCCAGACGAAGGCCTCCCGGTTGAAAGCCACCGCCACGGCATTGAGCTCGATGGCCTGCTCGATGGCGGCCCGGCTGAGCGGCACCAGCCCCTTCTGCCAGGCATAGCCGAGCATGAAGAGGTTGGTGGCGATGGAATCGCCCATCAGAGCCTCGGCCACCGCCGTCGCCTCGATGAACTCGGAGGTCTCCTCGCCAACCGCGTCCTGGACCGTCTGGACCAGCGCCCGGGTCGGGAACTTGTAGGTCGTGGAGCTGCGGGTGAACTCGCCGGTGACCGTCTCATGGCTGTTGATCACGGCCCGGGTCGTGCCCTTGTTCACCTTGGTCAGCGCCTCAGGACTGCTGGCCACCACCAGGTCGCAGCCGAGCACCAGGTTGGCGCCGCCCGCCGAGATCCTGACGGCGTGCAGGTCTTCCGGTCGCTGAGCCAGGCGAATGTGGCTCAGCACGGCACCGCCCTTCTGGGCGAGGCCGGCCATGTCGAGCAGGCTGACGCCCTTGCCCTCGATATGCGCGGCCATGCCGAGCAGCGCTCCGATGGTCACCACGCCGGTGCCGCCGACGCCGGAGATCAGAATGCCGTAGGGCTGATCGAGGCCGGGGAGCTGCGGCTCCGGCAGCGGGCCCCAGGTGTCGCCTCCTTCCGCGCCGCCTTTCGGCTTGCTGCCGCCCTTGCGCGGCTCGGCGCCGTGCACCGTCACGAAGCTCGGGCAGAAGCCCTTGAGGCAGGAGAAGTCCTTGTTGCAGCTCGACTGGTCGATCTTGCGCTTGGTCCCGAACTCGGTTTCCTGCGGCACCACGGAGACGCAGTTGGACTTGACCGAGCAATCGCCGCAGCCTTCGCAGACCGCGTCGTTGATGAAGACGCGCTTCGGCGGATCGGGGTAGAGACCGCGCTTGCGCCGACGGCGTTTTTCCGCCGCGCAGGTCTGGTCGTAGACGATGGCGGTGACGCCGGGGACGATGCGCAGGTCCTTCTGCACCCGGTCCAGTTCGTCGCGATTCTCGAAGGTGACGCCCGGCGCCCAGTCGGTGCCGAGGGGGTACTTGTCCGGCTCGTCGGAGACCAGGACGATCTTCTTCACGCCCTCGGCATGAAGCTGGCGCGTGATCATGGCCGGATCGAGCGGGCCGTCGTGCGGCTGCCCGCCGGTCATGGCGACCGCGTCGTTGTAGAGCACCTTGTAGGTGATGTTGACGTCGGCGGCGACGGCGGCGCGCACCGCCAGGATGCCGGAGTGGAAATAGGTGCCGTCGCCCAGGTTGGCGAAGACATGCTCCGTCGTCACGAAGGGCGCCTGGCCGACCCAGGGCACACCCTCGCCGCCCATCTGGGTGAAGGTTTCCGTGTTGCGGTCCATCCACTGCGCCATGTAGTGGCAACCGATGCCGGCCAGGGCGCGCGACCCCTCGGGCACCTTGGTCGAGGTGTTGTGCGGGCAGCCGGAGCAGAAGTAGGGCACCCGCTCGATCGGTGCCTTGGCCGCGCTGCGTCTGGCCTTGTCCTTCTGCGCCAGGAACTGCGCGCGCGCGCGCTGCGCTTCGGGCAGCACGCCGTGCCGCTCCAGCAGCTTCGCCAGGGCCGCGGCAACCAGGCCCGGATTGATTTCGTAGTAGGAGGGGAGCTGCATCTCGGCCGGTTCGTCGGGATAGTTGCGGTCGAACTTGCCGATGATCCGTGGCCGCCGGTCCGCCTGCCAGTTGTAGAGCTGTTCCTTGACCTGATTCTCGATGACCGCCCGCTTTTCCTCGACGATCAGGATCTCCTGCAGACCCTCGGCGAAGGCGCGGATTCCGCTCTGCTCCAGCGGCCAGGACATGCCCACCTTGTAGACCGACAGGCCCAGTTCGGCGGCCAGTGCCGCGTCGATACCGAGATCTTCCAGCGCCTGCATGGTGTCGAGGTAGGCCTTGCCCGCCGTGACGATGCCGAAGCGGCGTTTCGGCGAGTCCAGCACCGTGCGGTCGAGCTTGTTGGCGCGGGCGAAGGCCAGCGCGGCGTAGAGCTTGTGACGGTGATGCCGTTCCTCCGCCTCCAGCACCGGGTCGGGCCAGCGGATGTTCAGGCCGCCGGCCGGCAGCTCGAAATCCTCCGGCAGGGCGATGTCGATGCGGTTGGGGTCGACATAGACGCTGGCCGTTGCATCGACTGTCTCGGTGATGGTCTTGAAGCCGATCCAGCAACCGGAGTAACGGCTCATCGCCCAGCCGTAGAGGCCGAGGTCCAAGAATTCCTGGACGCCGGCCGGGTTCAGTACCGGGATCATGGCGTCCATGAAGGTGTATTCGCACTGGTGCGCGGTGGTCGAGGACTTGGCTGCGTGATCGTCGCCGGCCAGCAGCAGCACGCCGCCCTTGGCGTGGCTGCCGGCGAAGTTGCCGTGACGGAAGACGTCGCCACAGCGGTCGACGCCGGGACCCTTGCCGTACCACATGGCGTAGACGCCGTCGTGCTTGGCGTCGCCGAACAGTCCGGTCTGCTGCGAGCCCCAAACGGCGGTCGCCGCCAGGTCCTCGTTGACGCCAGGCTGGAAGTGGACATGGTTGTCCTTGAGGTATTTGCGCGCCTTCCAGAGCTGCTGGTCCAGACCGCCGAGCGGTGAGCCGCGGTACCCGGTGATGAAGGCGGCCGTGTCGAGTCCGGCGGCCAGATCGCGCTGGCGCTGCATCATCGGCAAGCGCACCAGCGCTTGGGTGCCGGTCAGAAAGATCCGGCCGCTGTCGAGCGTGTATTTGTCGTCGAGTCTAACGGAAGCCTCAGGCATCGATCTCGCGTCCTCCCGGATGGCGCTGTCTGCCGCCGCGCGCGAGCCTCGTTATAATGCGCCGGTTCCGTCACCACTTCGGCGACCTGCCGGCGCGTCGGGCCTGGGTCTCGCTACGCCACGGCGTCTACCGGTTCCCGACCAGGAATCTGGCATCGACCGGTCCGATAAAAAAGGTAATGAATACTGACCTATTTGTCGAGAGGCAGTTTACCATAACCCTCATGTTCGTAGGGTCTGTGGTCACGATCCCGATTGCCCGAAAGTCCACGGAGATAAATGCGGGTGGGGGAACCGGCCTTGCGGGCCCCGGAGGATCCGTCTCGGGTTCCCGAACGCTCTCCAATGTGTGGCCTAGCGCGCGGCCGCCGAACCCTTGGCCGCGCTGGCACCCTTGGTGTCGTAGAGACTCTCGAGCAGCGGCCCGTACTCCTGCTTGATCACGTGACGGCGGATCTTCATGGTCGGCGTCATCATGTGGTTCTCGACCGTGAAGGGCTCCGTGGCGACGGTGAAGCGCCGCACCCTTTCGAGGTTCGAGACCTGCTGGTTGACCTGTTCGATCACGCCCTGCAACGCCTTGCGAAAATCGCGGTCCTCGCGCAGGGTCTCCAGGTCGCGGGACTTGCCCTGTTCCTTCGCCCAGTTACGCATCCACTCGTCGTCCGGGACCAGAAGACCGACAAGGTAGGGGCGTTTGTCGCCGGCCACCATGGCCTGATTGATCTCCGGCCGCAGGGTCAGGAATCCCTCGATGCGCGCGGGCGAGACGTTGTCGCCACCCGACAGCACGACGATGTCCTTCTTGCGGTCGGTGATGCGGATGAAACCGTCGCTGTCGATTTCGCCAATGTCGCCGGTATGCAGCCAGCCGTCCTGGATTGCCTGGGCGGTGGCTTCCTCGTTGTTCCAGTAGCCCTTCATCACCAGTTCGCCGCGCACCAAAATCTCGCCGTCTTCGGCGATCCGGACTTCGACGCCCTTCAGCGGCGGACCGACGGTCTCCATCCTGATTCGGTTCGAGCGGTTGCAGGAGATCACGGGTGCGGCCTCGGTCTGGCCATAGCCCTGTAGAACCCGTAAACCCAGCGCCGTGAAGAAGATGCCGATATCGGTGTTGAGCGCCGCGCCGCCTGAGACCATGGCCTTGAGCCGACCGCCGAAGCGGCCGCGCACCTTGTCGCGCACCAGTTTGTCGATAGCCGAGTCCAGCAGACGTTCCCAAAGCGTGAGGCTGTTCGGGTCGTGGTAGCGCTTGCGGCCCAGAGCCTCCGCCTTGGCGAAGAGCTTCTGTTTGAAGGGCGACTGTTTCTTGAGACCCGCGCGCATGCGCTGATGGATCGATTCATAGAGCCGCGGTACGGCCGTCATGATGGTCGGGCGCACTTCGGCCAGGTTGTTCAGAAGCTGCTCGACGCCCTCGGCGTAGTAGATCTGGGCGGCGATGGTGATCGGAAAGAAGTGGCCGCAGGTATGCTCGTAGGAATGAGACAGCGGCAGGAAGGACAGGAAGATCTCTTCCTCCAGTCCGAACTCGACCAGCAGGTCGTAAGCTCCCAGGCAGTTGCACAGCACGTTGCCGTGGGACAGGACCACACCCTTGGGAGTGCCCCCGGTCCCCGAGGTGTAGATGAAGCAGCAGGCATCGTCGCGCTGCGCCCGGCTGGCCACCTCCTCGACGTCGTCCTGCATATCCTTGCCCTGGCCCAGGACGGCATCCCAGTCGTGGTAGGCCAGAACGCTGGACTGCTTCACGTCCAGCTCCGCCATCGAGAGCAGCCACTTGCAGTCCGGCGCCTGTTTGGCGGCGGGCAGCAGCGTCTTGGCCAGGGCCGGGCCGGAGACGATGGCGCCGATCGCGCCGCTGTCCGTCAGGATGTGACGATGGTCGCTTTCGGTGTTGGTGATGTAGGCCGGGACCGTGATGGCGCCGCAGGCGATGATCGCCAGATCCGCGATGAACCACTCCGGCCGGTTCTCCGCGACGATGACCACGCGGTCGCCCCGCTTGACGCCGAGTGCGCGCAGTCCGCGCGAGAGGTCGCGCACCGCCTGATCCACCTCCGCCCAGGTCCAGGGCTGCCAGCGGCCGTCCCGTTTGGCCCAGAGCAGATTCCGCGTCTTATGCGCACGTGCCTGATGGAAGAAGATGTCGCAGAGGTTGTTCCAGGCCGCATAGTCCATCGTGATCGCCTCTCCCTTTTTCGCACCGCGCCGCTTATTTCTAGTGCCGAGTCTGCTCGGGTCGGGCGCTTTCGTCTTTGGCTTACGGAAAGCTCGGGCATAAATGCGGTCGGAAGCAGTTAATTCAAGCACAACAGCAGGGAAAGAGGGAGATTAGGATGAGCCAACCTGCGGAAAAGCTGGGCAAACTGCCGGAGTGGGACTTGGGCGACCTCTTTCCCGGCCGTGATGGGCCGGAAGTGCAGGGGGAGATCGCCACGCTGGAAGGCGAGGCCCGGGCCTTTCAATCGAGTCATCTGGGCAAGCTGGACGCGCTCTCCGGCACGCAGCTCGGTGCGGCGGTGCGGAGCTACGAGGCGCTGGAGGAACGGCTGGGCCGGCTGATGAGCTACGCTCAGCTGGTTTATGCCGGCGACATGAGCGATGGCGCCAACGGCAAGTTCTACCAGGCCTGTCAGGAGGCAGCGACGCGTATCTCCTCGACGCTGCTGTTCTTCGTTCTGGAGCTGAACCGGATCGAGGACGCGGAGCTGGAACGCAAGCTGGAGAGCCCGGACCTCGCCCGTTACCGTCCCTGGCTGCGCGATATCCGGGCCCTGCGTCCCTATCAGCTCGACGACGAGGTCGAGCGCCTGCTCCACGAGAAGCAACTCTCGGGCCGCAATGCCTGGACCCGTCTGTTCGACGAGACCATGGCGGGGCTCCGCTTCCCGCTGGATGGGGAGGGTCTGACCAATGCGGAGATCCTGAATCGCCTGAGCGATCACGATCCGAAAACCCGCGAGCGCGCCGCCAAGTCCTTCGCTCAGGTGCTGGGGGACAACACGAGGCTATTCGCGCATATCACCAACACGCTGGCCAAGGACAAGGCCATCGAGGACGACTGGCGCGGATTCAAGCGCCCGGTTTCCTCGCGCAACCTCGCCAACTTCGTCGAGGACGAGGTGGTCGATGCGCTGGTCGGGGCGGTAACCGAGGCCTACCCGAGGCTCTCCCACCGCTACTACGCCCTGAAGGCCAAGTGGATGGGCAAGGAGCGGCTGCCCTACTGGGACCGCAACGCGCCGCTGCCCGGCGATGACGACCGCACCATTCCCTGGGACGAGGCCCAGGCGACGGTGCTGGAGGCCTACGGTCACTTCTCGCCGGAATTGGCCAAGGTCGGCCGGCGCTTCTTCGACCGACCCTGGGTCGATGCCCCGGTCCGTCCGGGCAAGGCCTCGGGCGCTTTCGCGCATCCGACGGTGCCGAGCGTGCACCCCTATCTGCTGCTCAACTATCAGGGCCGGGTGCGCGACGTCATGACCCTGGCGCACGAGTTGGGCCACGGCGTTCACCAGGTCCTGGCCGGCGGCCAGGGACATCTGATGTCGATGACGCCCTTGACCCTGGCCGAGACCGCCAGCGTGTTCGGCGAGATGCTGACCTTCCAGGCGCTGCTTCGCGGCACCGCGGATCCGGCGAAGCGCAAGATCATGTTGGCTGGCAAGGTCGAGGACATGCTGAACACGGTCGTCCGGCAGATCGCCTTCCACCGCTTCGAAGCCGAGGTTCACGACGGTCGCCGGCAAGGTGAACTGCTGCCCGAGGATCTGGGAGAGATCTGGCTGCGCACGCAGCGGGAGTCGCTCGGCCCGGCCTTCGATTTCGACGAGGACTACCGGGTCTTCTGGGCCTACATCCCGCACTTCATCCATGTGCCTTTCTACGTCTACGCCTACGCTTTCGGCGATTGCCTGGTCAACTCCCTCTACGCGGTCTACCAGGATGCCGAGGCCGGATTCGCGGAGAAGTACCTCGAGCTGCTGCGGGCCGGCGGAAGCCAGCGGCATCGGGAACTCTTAGCCCCCTTCGGCCTGGACGCCGGCGACCCCGCGTTCTGGCGCAAGGGCCTGAGCGTTGTCGAAGGCATGATCGACGAGTTGGAGCGGCTCGACTGACGGGCCGCCGGGTGCCGGGCCCGTCCGGACTTCGCTCTCGACCTTAAGGAGGCAGCCTCCGCGATTGTCGCGTAACTTTCATGGAAGCGTCACTGGCACTTGACCGACGTAATGCCAGGTCGTGTGTGCTGGTGCGAAATCATGCGCCGAAGCGACGCTCCATGAAACGCCCTCCCGGCCGAAAGCGCGAGGTCCATCGATGTCCGATCAGTCCCAACCGAGCGGTGGAAGGCCGCGTAAGCCGGCGGCATACAAGGCGGGCGATGCCGCCCGACGCAAGACGGCCGGGGACTCGTCCGCTAAGACGAACGGCGGCTCCCGTGTCGCGGCCGCGCCTGCTCGGGAAGTGCCGGCCGTGACCGATGGAGCGGCGGTCGCGGTCGCCCCACCGACACCGGTTCCGCCGCCGGCCAGCGACGTCTATCACGAGCCTCCGGCGCGCGATCCGGACGAACAGGGCGATCTCGCGGCGGAGCATCTGGACCGTATGGTCAATGCCACGATCGCGCGCCTGACCAAGGGCGTGTCGCCGGCCTCGCTGAATCTCGCTTACTCCGACTGGGCGATCAATCTGGCCTGCTCGCCCGGCAAGCAGGGCGAACTCTGGCAGTATGCTTGGAACAAGGCGGTTCGCTTCGGCTTCTACGCAGCGCATGCCCTGTCCGGCCAGCCGACGGCCGATCTGATCGCGCCGGAGAAAAGCGACAAGCGCTTCGAAGACGAGGTCTGGACGAAACCGCCCTACAACCTCATGGTCCAGGGCTTTCTCCTCACCCAGCGCTGGTGGGAGAAGGCGACGACCGACGTACGCGGTGTCTCGCCCCACCATGAAGCCGTGACCTCCTTCATGACGCGCCAAGCGCTCGATCTTTGGGCGCCGAGCAACTTCCTCGCGACCAATCCGGTGTTGCAGAAAGCCACCCTGGAGCAGGGCGGAAGCAACCTGCTGCATGGCATCGAGAACTTCGCCGAGGACGTCGAGTACCGCATGACCGGCAAGAAGCCGGCGCGGACCCGGCAATACCGGCCGGGGCGCGAGGTCGCGGCGACGCCGGGCCGCGTCGTCTACCGCAATCGTCTGATCGAGCTGATCCAATATGCGCCGCAGACGGACAAGGTGAGGCCCGAGCCGATCCTGATCGTCCCGGCTTGGATCATGAAATACTACATCTTGGACCTCTCGCCGGAGAAGTCGCTGATCCGCTATCTGACGGAGCAGGGATTCACGGTCTTCGCCATCTCCTGGAAGAACCCGGACAGCGACGACCGGCACCTCGGGATGGATGACTATCTGGAGCTGGGTCTCGCTGCCGCGATGGATGCCGTCGGTGCGGTCTGCGGGCCCGAGACCAAGACCCATTCGCTGGGCTACTGCCTGGGCGGGACGCTCCTGTCGATCGGCGCGGCGGCGATGGCGCGCGACGGCGATGAGCGGCTGAAGACCGTCACCTTGCTGGCGGCGCAGACCGATTTCACCGAGCCGGGCGAACTGAGCCTTTTCATCGACTCCAGTCAGCTTGCCTTCCTCAAGGATATGATGTGGCAGCAGGGCTATCTGGACACCAAGCAGATGTCCGGCGCCTTTCAGATGCTACGGCCCAACGACCTGATCTACTCGCGTCTGCTGCATGAGTATTTCTTCGGCGTGCGGGCCGACAAGAACGACCTGATGGCCTGGAACGACGACGCCACCCGCATGCCGGCGGCCATGCACGGCGAGTACCTGGAGGAGCTGTTTCACGAAAATCGCCTGGCACGCGGCCAGTACCGGGTCGGCGACCGGCCCGTGGCTCTGACCGATATCGAGGTGCCGATCTTCGCGGTCGGCACCCAGAAGGATCACGTCGCGCCCTGGAAATCGGTCTACAAGATTCATCTGCTGGTCGATGTCGACGTCACTTTCCTGCTGACCTCCGGCGGACACAACGGCGGCATCGTGACCCCGGTCGGGCATCCGCGCCGCATCTACCAGGTCGCCACAGCCCACGACGGCGAGCACTACAAGGACCCCGACCGCTGGCAGCGCGAGACGCCCGTGCACAAGGGGTCCTGGTGGCCGGAGTGGGCCGCCTGGCTGGTGGCGCGCTCCGGAAGCTGCGCCGCGCCGCCGCAGCTCGGCAACACGGAGGTCGGCTTCCCGCCGTTGGAGCCGGCGCCGGGGCTCTACGTGCACCAGCCCTAGCGTCGGCTTCCAGAAGCCCCCAAGGCGCCCGCCTTCACCGATCCTGGTGCAGCCCGCCGGTCGCTCATCCGTCGGCGCCCCATGGACTTTGGGAGCGGCGGGCGCCATGTCATGCGGCGAAGAGGGAATGCCGCAGGACATGAGCGAAACAGACTTGGACAGTGACTCCGAAGATCTCTTCGACGACGACTCCCGTTTCTCCCGCCGGGTCAAGCGCTACGCCCAGGTCGGTGGCCAGGTGGGGGGGCTCGCGGCGCAGCTTGCGGGCAAGCGCCTGTTCGGGCGCAAGCTCGATGCCAAAAAGCATTCGGGCGAACTGCGCGAGGCGCTGGGCGGGCTGAAAGGCCCGCTTATGAAGGCGGCGCAGATCCTGGCGACCATCCCCGAAGCTCTGCCCGAGGACTACGCCCGCGAGCTGCGTGAGCTTCAGCACAACGCCCCACCGATGGGTTGGGCCTTCGTGCGCCGGCGCATGCGCACGGAGTTGGGCGCCGGCTGGGAAAAGAAGTTCGCGCGTTTCGACAAGGAGGCCGCCGCCGCGGCCTCGCTGGGACAGGTCCATCGCGGCGAGTCCCACGATGGCCGCGAACTGGCGGTTAAGCTGCAGTATCCGGACATGGCCTCCAACGTCGAGGCCGACGTCGAGCAACTGCGTTGGGCCTTCCGGGTCTACCGCCAGTACGATTCCACCATCGATACCTCCGACATCTACAAGGAACTGGTGGCCCGGCTGCACGAGGAGCTGGACTACGAGCGCGAGGGCCGGCACATCGCGCTCTACCGCCTGATGCTTGCCAAGGAGGCGCAGGTTCAGGCGCCCGAGCCGCTGATGGAGCTGACCAGCAAGCGCATCCTGACCATGACCTGGCTGGACGGGCGGCGTTTGCTGGACTTCGCCGAGGCCAACCCGGATCAGGAGGTGCGCAACCGGGCGGCACTGAACATGTTCCGCGCCTGGTACGTGCCGCTCTACTACTACGGCGTCATCCACGGCGATCCGCATCTCGGCAACTACACCATCAACGACGACGCCTCGGTCAATCTGCTCGACTTCGGCTGCATCCGGGTCTTCCGCCCCGCCTTCATCAAGGGCGTGATCGATCTCTATCACGCCCTGCGCGACGAGGACGACGACCTGGCCGTGCAGGCCTACACGGCCTGGGGTTTCGGCGAGACGGCGAAACGGAAGGAGGTGCTGCAGGTCCTCAACATCTGGGCCCGCTTCATCTACCGGCCGCTGCTGGAGGATCGGGTTCAGTCGATTCACGAGGGCTCCAGCGGTGCCGAGGGCGCGCGCACGATCAGCCGCGTGCATCGTGAACTGCGCAAGCACGGCGGCGTGAAGCCACCGCGCGAGTTCGTGCTGATGGATCGCGCCGCGGTCGGGCTCGGCAGCGTCTTCATCCACCTGCAGGCGGAGATCAATTGGCACCGAGTCTTCAACGAGTTGATCGAGGGCTTCGATGTCAAACAGCTCGAAAAACGCCAGAAGGCGGCCCTGAAGAAGGTCGGGTTGCCCGAAGAGATTCCCTAACAAGTTCACGGAATTCTCTCGCCATTCTCCGGCCGTCCTACGGTTTCATGGTGACCTTGGATATAGCTGAGGGACCTCGTGTGAGCATTTCCGGCACTGCCGCCAAGACGATCGCTGCCTGTTTCGCCTTCATCCTGCTGAGCGGAGGCGCTTTGGCTGAACCGCTTGAGGACTACAAGGGGAAGAGCCGCCTTCTGGTGGTCTTCGCGCCGACCGTGGTCGACGATAACTATGAACAGCAGATGCAGCAGCTTCTGCGTAACTCCGTCGACGTGAGCGATCGCGACCTCTTGCCGGTCGAGGTGATCGGCGTCGAGCCGGTACGGGTCGACGCCCTGTCCGAGCCGGGGTTGGATCCCGTCGCTCTGCGCGAGCGTTTCGACGCACCCGACGGTACTTTCAAGGCCGTTCTGGTCGGCAAGGATGGGGCGGCCAAGCTGGCGTCCGAGACCCCGATCCCGGCCGACAAGCTATTCGAGACCATCGACGCCATGCCGATGCGCCAGCGAGAGCTGGGCGATTAGCTGTCGGGGCTCGTAATCTCGCCGTCAAGGTCTCGACGTGGCTGGCGGCCTTGAATTCGGCGTCGTCGGCGCAGGCAACTGAACAGGCAATGATGGAAAATCCTGGTCAGTCGCTTCAGCTTTAAAGCGATTGGATAAAATCTTCGGAACCAATCGGGGGCCTTGGCCGTTGGTCGGCAGAGACTCCTCTTGCCGCCCTCGGCTGGCGAAAATCGGGCATCGAGCCGAAGGGGTACGGCCTGTGTTGCGGTCGGCACCAGATGTGCCGTCGGTACCAGATGCCGGATACCGAATTCGGTCTTCCTGCTCTGACGGCTGTTGCCGGATGGCTGTTTCGAGGTATTCCAAATCATGTCCGTACAGAAATGTTGAAATATATAGATAATTTCTAATGTTTTCTTAGATGTTGTAGATTTTCTTGAGTAATACATAATGTATTATAAAATATTTGCCCCTGTTTACATAGATATTGCTGATATTTCAAGATTATTCACTGCCGGTTATTGAGGGTCTCGCCTGCCTGAGGTTGAAGTTTCGATTGGCGGTCTTAGAATTGTCCTAGCGGTGGCGTGCAGCCCGCGTTTCGCTGCGTCCCGTTCCGACGATCTCTCCGGCAGATATCGTTTCGACCGTCGGCACTGCCGACCCCCGGTGCATCTGCAGACAGATCGTTCTTTACGCGGGAGTGAAAGTGCCCGTTGCAACTCATCGAGTGAAAATTTTCATGGTCAGAGGGAGACATCAGTTAATGAGGAAAACCGCCATCAGCTTGGCGTTCGGCCTTGTCGCTTTTCCTGTCACGGCGCAGGCCGACTGCGGCGAAGTTTCCATCACGGAAATGAACTGGGTCTCCGCGCAGGTCGTCACCACCGTTGCCTCTTTCATCATGGAGCAGGGCTACGGCTGCGAGGTCACGACGGTGCCGTCTGACACGGTCCCGGCAGTGACGTCTCTTGCCGAGAACGGAGAGCCCGACATCGTCACCGAGCTTTGGCTTAACTCGACGGGCGAGGTCTATGAGCGGCTTGAATCCGAAGGCAAGGTTGAGCGCGTCGCCGAGGTTCTGCAGCCCGGCGGTGTCGAAGGCTGGTGGATTCCCACCTATCTCGCCGAGGCGCATCCCGAACTGACGACCATCGAAGGCATCATGGCAAACCCCGATCTGGTTGGAGGGCGCTTCCACAACTGCCCGAGCGGTTGGGGATGCCGGATCGTCAACGACAACCTGACGAGGGCGCTCAACCTGGAGGGCGGCGACATGGAGATTTTCAGCCATGGCTCGGGCGAGACGCTCGCCACCTCCTTGGCTGCGGCCTACCAGAACGAGGAACCCTGGTTCGGCTACTATTGGGCCCCCACTGTCGTGCTTGGAAAGTTCGACATGACGCGCGTCGAGATCGGCTCCTACGACGAAGAGATTCACGCCGCCAATCAGGATGCCGATGCGGCGAACCCTGGTGTCTCGGACTTTCCGGCCGCTCCGGTGCTGACGAGCGTGACCGCCGCCTTCAAGGAGCGGGAACCGGAAATCGCGGAGTTGATGAGCAACATCAGCTTCGAGACAGACACCATGAACGCGGTCCTCGCCTGGAAGGACGAGAACAGTGCTTCGGCCGAAGAGGCAGCCGTCTATTTTTTGACGACCCATCAGGACGTTTGGGCCGATTGGCTGAGCGACGATGCCCGCCAGAAGCTCTCGAACGTTCTACAGTAGCTTCCGCTTGAGAACGGGCAGGGCAGCTTGGGCCGCCCTGCCTTTCTCTTTGCTTGGGTCGAGCGTGTGGACGCCGCACGCCCCGCGGCATGCCCGCGGTCGTTTCAGCCGGTGAACGCAGCGCCGGAACTCCTTGGAGAGCAGTAAGATATGGCGAGCTACGACGTCGTTTTCGACACTCTGGGCTTGCGCCAGTGGTGCGACAGAGATGCCGGCGGCGGCCCCATGACCATGGACCAGCTGTTGGGCCGAAGTGCCGGCGGAGACGAAGCGGCGGCGAAATCGCTCTGGGAGCTGCCCTTCCCATCGCTCGATACCTTGCATCAAGCCTGCAACGCGATGCCGCAGACCCGCAACGTGACCAAGGGATTGGAAGAGATCTTTCTCGCTGCGAAGGACGGTCTCAAGGTCGTTCTGGATCCGATCACGCAACCGCTTAGCTGGCTGCTAGACGGGTCGCTCTTCGTGGTTCTGAACACCCCCTGGTTCGTTATCGTTCCGGTACTTCTGGCGGCGGTCTACGCCGTGTCGCGATCGCTCAAGCTCGTTGCCTTCGTCGCGCTGTGCATCTTCGCCCTCGCGTTTATCGACCACTACGATTACGCGATGCAGACACTCTCGATCATTTTTGTCTGCGCATTTCTCTGCGTGCTGCTGGGGGTGCCCATCGGTATCGCGATGTCGCGCAGCGACACCATGAAGCGCGGCACGATTCCCGTGCTGGACATGCTGCAGACGCTGCCGCCGTTCGTTTATTTGATCCCGTTGATCTTTCTCTTCAGCGTTACCGAGTCGAAGCTCTACGGCATCGCTATCATCCTCTACGCCATCGTCCCGGTCATCCGTCTGACCGATCTGGGAATTCGGCAGGTCGACCCCGATGTCGTCGAGGCGGCCAACGCTTTCGGCATGACTGAACGCCAGAAACTCTTCGGCGTCCAAGTCCCTCTCGCCTTGCCGACGATCATGGCCGGTGTGAATCAGACCATCATGATGTCGCTGGCAATGGTGGTGATCGCATCCCTGGTGTCGGCGCCGGGGCTCGGCGTTCTGGTTCTGCGCGGCATCCGCAATCTCGAGCTCGGCGTCGGACTGGTGGCCGGTCTCGGCATCGTTCTGCTGGCCGTCATTCTCGATCGGGTGACGAAAGCGTCGCTCCAGCGGATCAATCCCGAGAAGATCGATTGAGGGAGGCTTCTGCGATGAGCGAAGACATCAAGATTTCGATCCGCGGTCTCTACAAGATCTTCGGCATCGACCCGGAGGCGGCCTTGGCCGACGTGCGTGCGGGCATGGGCAAACAGGACCTGCTCGAAAGGCGCGCCCATGTCTTGGGGCTGAAGGACATCAACATCGATATGAAGGCCGGCGAGATCACGGTCATCATGGGATTGTCCGGCTCCGGTAAATCGACGCTGATTCGCCATCTCAATCGCCTGATCGAGCCGACGGCGGGTGAGATCTGGGTCGATGGGGACAATGTGCTGAATTTCACGCAGGATGAACTGCGGCATCTGCGTCAAGAACGCATGTCGATGGTCTTCCAGAAGTTCGCCTTGCTGCCGCACCGCAGCGTTCTCGAAAACGCCGGCATGGCCCTGGCGACCCGGGGCTACCGGCGCGAAGACTACGAAAGCGAAGCCAACCATTGGCTTGAGCGGGTCGGTCTCGACGGCTACGGCGACCATTATCCCCGGCAGTTGTCCGGCGGCATGCAGCAACGTGTCGGTATCGCCCGTGCCTTGACGTCCAACTCCGAGGTTATGCTCATGGACGAGGCCTTTTCCGCTCTCGATCCGCTGATCCGGACCGATATGCAGGACTTGCTTGTCCAGCTGCAGCGAGAGCTGCAAAAAACCATCGTGTTCATTACCCACGATCTCGACGAGGCGCTCAAGCTTGCCGATCACCTGGTGATCTTGAACGAAGGCTGCGTCGTCCAGCAGGGTGAGCCGCAGCACATCCTGCTGAAGCCGGCCGACGGCTACATCGAAGATTTCGTGAGCGACATCAACCGGGCCCGCGTCCTGAGGGTGCGCTCCGTGATGCAGCAAGGTGATGTGGGGCGCGGCAGCTATAGCGGCGAGGTCGATCACGACGATACGCTTGAGTCCGTCATCGCCAAGGCAGACGGGGATGTCGCCACGAGGTTTTGCGTCCTGCGCGATGGCGAGCCGGTTGGAACGCTTGAAATGAGCCGCCTGGTCCGGGCGCTCGTTCCGACGCGGGCATCGGATGACGGAGTTCGTTCGAGCGCGGCCTGACCCGGATCGAATAACGTACATACGGGTCGGCCACACGTACAAGCGACAGGCGGAACCGGTCGCTAACACCGAGGCGAGACTTGCCTGAGGCAGGCGGGCGCGGCATGGTACGCTCCGCTCTGCGTCGGCCCGTCCGGGTCGGCCCGCCACTGGACGAGTCGGAGCCCGATGAAGATCGCCATCCTCAAGGAGCGGCGCACGCAGGAAACGCGTGTGGCCGCTTCCCCCGAAAGCGTGAAGAAGTTGATCGGCCTGGGCATTCAGGTCGCGGTCGAGAAGGGCGCCGGCAACGGTGCTGCCTTCGTCGATGCGGCCTACAAGGAAGCAGGTGCCGAGATTGCCGGCGATGCCGCCGCCGCCCTCAAGGACGCGAAACTGGTGCTGAAGGTCCGCGGGCCCGAGGCCAAGGACGCCGCCGATCTGCCGAAAGGGTCGCTGCTTGCGGCGATCCTGGATCCCTATCGCTCGCTCGAAGAGATGAAGGCGCTGGCCGAGGCTGGGGTCACCGCTTTCGCCATGGACTTTATGCCGCGCATCACCCGTGCGCAGTCGATGGATGTGCTCTCCAGCCAGGCCAATCTCGCCGGCTATAAGGCGGTGGTCGACGCCGCGGCCGAGTTCGGCCGGGCCTTTCCGCTGATGATGACGGCGGCCGGCAAGGTTGCGCCGGCCCAGGTGCTCGTCATGGGCGCCGGCGTTGCCGGGTTGCAGGCCATCGCCACCGCCAAGCGTCTCGGCGCTCTGGTTTCGGCGACCGACGTGCGTCCGGCCGCCAAGGAGCAGGTCGAGTCTCTCGGCGGGAAGTTCGTCGCGGTCGAGGACGAGGAATTCAAGCAGGCCGAATCGGCCGGCGGTTATGCCAAGGAAATGAGCGACGCCTACAAGAAGAAGCAGGCCGAGCTGATCGCCGAGACCATCAAGAAGATGGACGTGGTCATCACCACCGCGCTGATCCCGGGCCGGGCCGCGCCACGCCTGGTGACCACGGAGATGGTCAAGTCCATGAAGCCGGGCTCAGTGGTCGTCGATCTCGCGATCGACAACGGCGGCAATGTGGAGGCCAGCGAGGCGGGCAAGGTCGCTGTCAAGCACGGCGTCAAGATCATAGCCTACCACAACCTGCCGGGCCGGCTGGCCAGCGACACGTCGATGCTCTACGCCAACAACCTCTTCAACTTCGTGGCGCTGCTCTACGACAAGGAGAAGAAGGATCTGGCGATCGACTGGGACGACGAGATCGTCAAGGGCACGCTGATCGCCAAGGACGGCAAGGTCGTTCATCCGGCCCTGGAGAATCTCGAGCCGGCGCGCAAGCCGGCCGCCAAAAAGGCCGCAGCCCCGAAAGCCGCGGCCAAGAAGACGGCAGCGAAGAAAACGGACCCGGACAAGACGGAACCGGAAAAGACCTCCGCCAAGACGGCACCGGACAGCGACAAACAGCCGGACACCGATAAGACGGCGGAGACTGGAAAGACGGGCGAGGAGCAGAAGAATGGCGACTGATCAGCTGGTCGAGCAGGCGACCGACCTCGCCAACCGCGCGCTGGAGCTGTCGCGCGATCTGGCGGCCCTGGCCGGAGAGGCCGGTCAGATCGCCGCCGATACGGCGGCCGCCGGCGGCGCCGACGGTGCCTCGCCCCTGGTCGTCGGTCTGACCGTTTTCGTGCTGGCCATCTTCGTCGGCTACCACGTGGTCTGGTCGGTGACGCCGGCGCTGCACTCGCCGCTGATGGGCGTGACCAACGCGATCTCCTCCGTGATCATCGTCGGCGCCCTGATCGCCGCCGGTACGGGAGAGTTCGGCTTCTCGGAGACCATGGGTTTCATCGCCGTCACGCTCGCCAGCGTGAACATCTTCGGCGGCTTCATCGTCACCTACCGGATGCTTTCGATGTTCAAGAAGAAGCCGAAGGCCGCCAGCGGCGGCCGGGCCCATTAGAGCCGGGCGAGGAGAGAGACAAACACCATGAGCCACGATCTCGCCACGCTGCTCTACCTGGGCGCCAGCATCTGCTTCATCCTGGCGCTCAAGGGCCTGTCGCACCCGGAGACGAGCCGGCGCGGCAATAAGCTGGGCATGGTCGGCATGGGCATCGCCGTTCTGGTGACGCTCTTCATGCTGCCCGAGATGAACTTCATTCTGATCTTCACCGGCATCCTGATCGGCGGCGCGATCGGCACCGTCATCGCGCTCAGAATCCAGATGACGGCGTTACCCCAGTTGGTGGCGGCTTTTCACTCGCTGGTGGGCCTCGCGGCCGTGCTGGTTGCCGCCGCCGCCTTCTATAATCCGGAGGCTTACGGCATCGGCCTGGCCGGGGAGATCAAGACCACCTCGCTGATCGAGATGTCGATCGGTACGGCCATCGGCGCGATCACCTTCACCGGCTCCCTCGTCGCCTTCGCCAAGCTGCAGGGTCTGATGTCGGGCAAGCCCGTGGTCTTTCCGATGCAACATTGGCTCAACCTGGGCCTCGGTCTTCTGACGGTGATCATGATCATCGCCCTGGTCAGCGGCCAGTCGGGCATGACTTTCTGGACCATCGTTCTGATCACCCTGCTGCTCGGCGTGCTGATCATCATCCCCATCGGCGGTGCCGACATGCCGGTGGTGATCTCCATGCTGAACAGCTATTCGGGCTGGGCCGCCGCCGGCATCGGCTTCACGCTGGAAAACAACCTGCTGATCATCACCGGCGCGCTGGTCGGCTCCTCCGGCGCGATCCTCAGCTACATCATGTGCAAGGGCATGAACCGCTCCTTCTTCTCCGTGATCCTGGGCGGGTTCGGGGGCGAGACGGCGGCCTCCGGTGGTGGCGGGGACGAGGGCGACAAGACCTGGCAGCAGGGCTCGGCCGAGGACGCGGCCTTCATGATGCGCAATGCCGAGAAGGTCATCATCGTGCCGGGTTACGGCATGGCGGTGGCTCAGGCCCAGCATGCCCTGCGCGAGATGGCCGAGCTACTGAAGGCCGAAGGCGTCGAGGTCAAGTACGCGATCCATCCGGTCGCAGGCCGTATGCCGGGGCACATGAACGTCCTGCTCGCCGAGGCCAGCGTGCCCTACGACGAGGTCTTCGAGATGGACGAGGTCAACACGGAATTCCGCGACACGGAGGTCGCCTTCGTGATCGGCGCCAACGACGTGACCAACCCTTCGGCCAAGACGGACACCGCCAGCCCGATCTACGGGATGCCGGTGCTCAACGTGGAAGACTCCCAGAACGTGCTCTTCGTGAAGCGTTCCATGGGCTCGGGGTATGCCGGCGTCGACAACCCGGTCTTCTACATGGACAAGACCTACATGCTGCTCGCCGATGCCAAGAAGATGTGCGAGAGCATCGTCAAGGCACTGGAAAAGTAGACTGCGCCGTTTGCGCGCTTGAGCGGGGGGCTGGTAGCCCCCCGTTGTCTTGCGCGTTTCTTTCTTTGGGAAGGCAGAACGTGATGGGTGTTTCGAAGATCGGCATACTGGGCGCCGGCACCATGGGCAGCGGGATCGCCATCGCTTCGGCGGCGCGCGGGATCGCGGTGACGCTATACGACGTGACCGAGAGTCAGCTTGCCAAGGCCAAGGGGGAGGCAGCGACCTTCTTCGGCCGCGCGGTCGACAAGGGACGCATGAGCGCGGCGGACTCCGATGCGGCGCAGGCACGGGTCGCCACCAGCGGCGCTCTGCAGGACCTGGCCGAGGCCGATCTGCTGATCGAGGCGGTGTTCGAGGACTTCGACCTCAAGGCCCGTACCTTAGAGGCGCTCTCGCCGGTTGCCCGGCCCGACGCCCTGATTGCGACCAACACCTCCTGCCTCAAAGTCTCGGATCTGGCGCAGCATGTGGCGGCGCCGGAGCGCTTCCTCGGTTTGCACTATTTCAGCCCGGCGCAAATCAACCCTCTGGTCGAGGTGGTGCGCGGCGACGCCACCGGCGACGCGACGATTGCGGAGGCACTCGCCTTCTGCGAGGCGACCGGCAAGAAGCCGCTGCTTTGCAAGGATCACTTCGGCTTCGCCGTGAACCGCTTCTTCTGTCCCTACACCAACGAGGCCTCGCGCTGCGTCGACGACGGGCTCGGCACGCCGGTACAGATCGACCGTGTGGCGCAGGAGGCTCTGGGCGTCGCTGCGGGGCCCTTCTTCGTGCAGAACATCATCAAGCCGCGCATCAACCTGCATGCGGTGCGCAACCTGAAGCCTCTCGGCCCCTTCTACGCGCCGGCCGACTACCTGACCAAGGCCGGGGAGGCGGAAGAGAGCTTCGATCTCGGCACGGACCCGGGACCCGACCCGACGCGCGACCGGCCAATCGCCGAGCGTCTGCTGGGCGCCACCTTCCTGCCGGTTCTGGAAGAGCTGGACGAAGATGTCGCCGGTCCCGGCGACATCGACATGGGCGCCGAGGTGGCTCTGCGCTTCGGCCGTCAGCCCTGCGAACTGATGGACTCCCTGGGCCGGGCCGAGGTGGAGCGGCTGGTGCGACCGCTGGCAGAGCGCTACGGCGTGGCCCTGCCGGAATCGTTGGCGCGGGTCGGCAGCCTGCGCGGTTGAGGCTGCCTAAACCGCGTCCGAAACAGAGCGTCTGGTGTAAGGATCCCGATCCCCTCGGTCGCGATCCGGACTGAAGACCGCCGGCTCTAAACACCGAAAGCCGGGCGGAACGCCCGGCTTCGTGTCGTAATTCCTAGATCCTCTCGGAGAGCGGGCTTTCGCCTGCCGCGAGCGCTAGAAGCCCTCGCGCTCCATGCGCTTGCGCAGCAGCTTGCGATGGCGGCGCACGGCCTCGGCGCGCTCGCGCTTACGCTTCTGCGACGGCTTCTCGAAGTGCCGGCGCAGCTTCATCTCGCGAAAGATACCCTCGCGCTGCATCTTCTTCTTCAGCGCGCGCAGGGCCTGATCGACGTTATTCTCACGAACGGTAACGTGCACCTTGCCTCGACCTCCTCGTCGATATCTTGCGGTCCACTAAGCGATGGAACGCCCGTCACTTCCTCGTCTCGCCCAACTGCCTGCCCAACTGAAAGACGGCCTGCCATAGGCAGGCCGGGGCGCGACTCGAGCTACAGGCAAACACAATAACCCGCCGGCAAAGCCAGGCGGGAGACCGGGATATACCACCGGTCCCTGGAAAAGAAAAGAGCGTAAGCGCCGGAAAAGGCGGGTATAGGGTTACGAAACCCCGGCCCGGACCGGCGCGGATCGGCTGGGACCGTGGCGCCTCTGTCCGCTCGCGCGCTTGCCTGCGCCCTCTTGCCGCCCATGGCCATCAGGAGCTGTCCGCCAGTGGACGTTCAGTCCGGGTGACGCCATAGTTCAGCCATGGCAATCCTTAAGATCGCCCGCATGGGCCACCCTGTTCTCTTGCAGCCGGCCGCGCAGGTTCCCGACCCGACCGCGCCGGAGATCCGGCAGCTGGTGACCGACATGATCGAGACCATGGAGGACGCGCCGGGCACCGGTTTGGCCGCGCCCCAGGTCCATGTCCCGCTGCGTCTGGTGATTTTCAAGGTGTCGCCGGAGCGGGCGCAGGCGGAAGCTGCCGAATCGCAGCCGCTGACGGTGCTGATCAATCCGCGGATCGACCCGCTGACCGAGGAAACGGCGCTGGGTTGGGAGGCCTGCCTGTCGGTTCCCGAGTTGGCCGGGCTGGTGCCGCGCTGGACCCGGATCCGCTATAGCGGTCTGGACCTCGAGGGCGCGCGGATCGAACGTGAGGCCAGCGGGTTCCACGCACGGGTCGTACAGCACGAGTGCGATCACCTGGACGGGATCCTCTATCCCCAGCGGATGGAGAACCTGAAGGATCTGCTGTTTTCCTCGGAACTGCGGCACTGGTCGGGCGAGGCGCCGCATGCCGCAGGTTCATCCCCGATCAAGGAGGCGTCATGACCGAAGCCGAGGCCATAGAAACGCGCCGGAGCGAACTGATGCAGGCGGCCGTGCAGCATGTCGCCTTCGACGGCTGGAGCGGACAGGCGCTGATCGCGGGTGCCCGCGATCTGGGGCTCTCCCTGGCCGAAGCCCACAACCTCTTTCCAGGCAGTGCGCGTGAGCTGTTGGAGGCTTTCAGCGCCGAGATGGATGGCCGCATGCTGGACGCGATGGAGCGGCAGCCTCTGGAGGAGATGCGGGTGCGCGAAAAGGTGGCACTGGGCGTTCGCAGCCGCCTGGAGCTGCTCGAACCCTATCGCGAGGAAGTGCAGCGCGGCCTCTCCTTCCTCGCCCTTCCACCCAACGTGCCGTTGGGCAGCCGACTGGTCTGGCGGACCTGCGACGCCATCTGGTACGCCGCGGGCGACACCGCGACGGACTACAACTACTACACCAAGCGCTCGCTGCTGGCCGGGGTCTACTCCTCGACGTTGCTCTACTGGCTGTCCGACCGCTCGGAGGGCTATGAGGCGACCTGGGATTTCCTCGACCGCCGCTTGACGAACGTGTTGAAGATCGGCGGGACGCTGGGCAAATCGATCCAGCGTCTGATGGACGCCCCAACCAGCTTCTTCGCCCGCAGCCGAGGCTTCGGCCCTCGCGTTTGATTGGGCATTTGATCGGGCGTTGTCTTGTCGGCGCCGGAGTCGCTTCAGCCGCTCGAGCCTCGCGGCGAGAGCTTGGTGACATGGCCCATCTTGCGGCCCGGCCGGGCTTCCGCCTTGCCGTAGAGGTGCAGGTAAGCGCGCGGCTCGGCCAGGATTTCGCGCCAGTCTTCGGCTTCCTCGCCTAGCAGGTTTTTCATCACCGCATCGGAATGGCGCTTGCTGGAGCCGAGCGGCAGGCCGCAGACGGCCCGGATCTGCTGTTCGAACTGGCTGGTGGCGCAGGCATCGATGGTCCAGTGGCCTGAGTTGTGCGGACGCGGAGCCAGCTCGTTGACCAGAATCCGGCCTTCGGCGGTCAGGAACATCTCCACCGCGATCACGCCGACCAGGTCCAGCGCCTCCGCGATCCGGCGCGCGTAGCCTTCGGCCCGGTCGGCCGCGTCCTGTGAGATGCGCGCCGGCACGATGGTTTGGTCCAGGATGTGATCGCGATGCTGGTTCTCGACCGGGACGTAGGTCTCGATGTGACCGTTCAGACCGCGCGCCACCACCACGGAAAGCTCCAGCCGGAAATCGACGAAGGCTTCCAGGATGCCGACGGTTTCGCCGGTCTCGGTTGCACCGTGGGCGGCGATCGCCGCCCAGGCAGCTTCGGCCTCGGTCTCGTTGCGCAGCAACGCCTGGCCCTTGCCGTCGTAACCGAACTCCGTGGTCTTCAGCACGGCCGGCTTGCCCAGATCGCGCAGGGAACGGCGGACGCCCTCCGGATTGCGAACTTCGGCGTAGCCTGTGGTTGCCACATCGATGGAGGCGAGGAAGTCCTTCTCCCGCAGGCGGTTCTGGCAAAGGCTCAAGACCCGCGGACCGGGGCGCACCGGCACCCGACCGTCCAAGAACACGGCCGTGGCCGCCGGAACGTTCTCGAATTCGAAAGTCACCACGTCGACGGCATCTGCAAAAGCGGCGAGCGCGGTCTCGTCCCCGTAGCCGGCAACGGTCGAGAGGTTGGTCACCTGGTGGGCCGGGCCGTCCGCCGTTGGGCCGAAGACATGGCAGCGATAGCCCAACCGGGCGGCGGCCAGCGCCGCCATACGGCCGAGCTGACCATCGCCGAGCATGCCGACGACGGAGCCGGGCGGCAGCGCTGCGGCGCGGCTATCGGCCATGGCAGCCGAGGCGCGCCGCGCAAAAGAGGCTCACGAATTTGGACAATCCGGGCTCAAGCATCGTCCAGCGGCGCCTCTGCTACGCCCTCTGTCTGGCGGTTGCGGAATCCATCGAGTGCGGCGGCGGCCTGCGGGTCTTCCAAAGCGATCACGGCTGCGGCGAGCAAGCCGGCGTTCTTGGCGCCGGCCTTGCCGATGGCAAGGGTGCCGACCGGGATGCCGCCGGGCATCTGCACGATCGACAGGAGGGAATCCAGACCGCTCAAGGCTTGGCTCTCGACCGGCACGCCGAACACCGGCAGGGCGGTGTTGGCCGCGACCATGCCCGGCAGGTGTGCGGCGCCGCCGGCGCCGGCAACGATCACCTTCAGGCCGCGCTGCCGGGCGCTCTGCGCGTAATCGCGCAGCCGTTCGGGCGTGCGATGGGCCGAGACGATGCGCGTTTCGTAGGTCAGGCCCAGTTCGTCCAGCATGTCGGCGGCATGGCGAAGGGTCGGCCAGTCGGACTGGCTGCCCATGATGATTCCGATTCTCGGCGTCTCGTCCGCCATCGCCCGATCCCCAATGGTTCTGCAAGAGTTTCCGCGAGAGTGTCCGGGGCCCCCCTTATCGACCGCCCGCGAAAGCTGGCGATTATTCAGATCGCGGTCGTCGGGGGCAAGCGTCCTTGGGTGCGAGCGTCGCCCGGCGTCAGTCCGCGGGAGTGATTATTCGTATACAATTGGCCTCGCCAGCAGCGATCTGAAGAAAAACTTTACCAATCGTCGCTTAGGATTCGAGGAAATTCGGCCTGGCCTTGCTCTGGACTCTGAGTCTGGACGGCGCCGCGCCATCGGAGAGTCGGTGTTCATCTGTTGACCGCCGAATACTGGGGGAAACGACGGATCCCATGAAGGTCGGGAGTTCCACAGGACCACGCGGTTCGGCCAGAACCGGAGCGACCGGCGGCGTTTCGGGTGTCCGTTCGACCGGCGCGGCGGCGCCCGCCGGCGGAGTCGGCTCGGCAGGCGGAGTCGGCGCCGCTGCGGACGCGGCCTCCATCCTGGGACTGTCGGAGGCCGAGCTGACGCCAAAGGTTCGGGCCGCGCTGGACCAGCTGATCGGGGAGGTCGTACGGCTGCGCGACGATCTCGACCGCGCGCGCCGCCGAATCGGGCATCTCGAGGAACTGGCGGATCAGGACACTTTGCTTCCGCTCGCCAACCGCCGGGCCTTTCTGCGCGAACTGACTCGTCTGATGGCCTTTGCGGAGCGGTACGATTCGCCGGGTGCGGTGATCTACTTCGACGTGAACGGCATGAAGCAGATCAACGACAACTACGGACATCCGGCGGGCGACGCGGCCTTGAAGCATGTGGCGGAAGCCCTGCTGCAGATCACCCGCGGCTCCGATGTGGTCGGGCGTCTCGGCGGGGACGAGTTCGGGGTCATCCTGGTCGAGGTCAGCGAGGAAACCGCGCTTCACAAGGCACAGGACCTCGCCAACGCCATCGTCTCGGAACCGGCGGTCTGGAACGGTCACGAGCTGAACGTCGGCGTGTCCTACGGGGTCTACGCCTTCTCGGGCAAGGAGGAGGTGGACGAGGCCCTTTCGGCAGCCGATCAGCGCATGTACGAGCACAAGCGCGGCAAGGCCGTGGCCGTCGGCGAGTAACGGAAAGTCGGCGGAAAACCGGTGCCGCGGTCGATCTCAGGCGATGATATCGGGCAGTAAAAGCCCTTCGATCCGAAGAATTTCGTCCTTCAAACCCAGCTTACGCTTCTTCAGACGCTGCACCTTCAGTTGATCGAAGGGCGCGACCTCGGCGACTCGGGCGATGACATCGTCCAGGTCGCGGTGCTCGCACTTCATTTCTTCCAGCTCGACCCTGAGCCGTTCCTTTTCCGCTTCGTTCAGACGCATAGTCTGGCAATCCGTCGACAATACAAAACCTCAAGCCAACCATCATAGCATGTCGCGACCTTGCTGCGCAGGCTTGTCGCGGGGGGTCGCATGACCGAAAGTCTGGACGCGGGTCCGGGCCCTCGTCCGGACCGAATGCGAGGGAAGGTGGCGGCAGGGGCATGGTGGATATTCGGCGCATCGGCCTATTGACCAGTGGCGGGGATTGCGCCGGTCTCAACGCGGTCATCCGCGCCGTGGTGCAGCGCGCGACCTATGGTTTCGGCTGGGAGGTGGTGGGGATCCACAAGGGCACGGCGGGCTTGCTGACCCGGCCGCTGGAAGCGGAGGTCCTGAACCTCTCCCAGTTCACAGGCAGTCTTCTGCGGATGGCGGGGACGGTGCTGGGGACAACCAACAAGGGCGATCCCTTCGCTTATCCCATGCCGGACGGAAGCCGGGTCGATCGGTCGGAGGAGATCATTGCGGGCATTCGCGAGCTCGGCCTCGACGCCGTGATCGGGATCGGCGGCGACGGTTCTCTGGCGATCCTGCGCCGCCTGGCGCAGCAGGGTGACATTCCGTTGGTGGCGATCCCGAAGACCATCGACAACGACCTGGGCGATACCGAGGTGGCCATCGGCCACGACACCGCCGTCGAGGTGGCGACCGAGGCGCTGGATCACCTGCAGCCGACCGCCGCCAGCCACGACCGGGTCATGGTGCTGGAGGTGATGGGCCGCGATGCCGGGCATATCGCCCTCTCGGCCGGTATCGCTGGTGGTGCCGACGTCATTCTGATCCCGGAAATCCCTTACAGCATCGCCAGTATCGCCGGGAAGATCAGCCGCCTGCAGCAGGTCGGCCGCAACTTCGCGCTCGTCGTCGTGGCCGAGGCCCTGCGCACCGAGCAGGGCGAAGCGGTGGCGGAGACGAAACAGAGCGGCGACGTCCACTACGGGGGGATCGGCCACTATATCGGGCGCCGCATCGCGGAGGCCACCGGCGCCGAAACCCGCGTCACCGTGCTGGGTCACATCCAGCGCGGCGGTACGCCGACGCCGCGCGACCGTCTGATGGCCTCCAGCTTCGGCGTCCATGCCGTCGATCTGATCGCCGAGGGCCGCTTCGACCGCATGGTGGCCTGGGCCGGGCGGGGCGTCATCGACGTGCCGATCGCCGACGCCATCGAGGCCTATCACGCCGTCGAGACCGAAGGCGCGCTGGTGCGCACCGCGCGCGGCCTCGGCATCTCCTTCGGCGACGACTAGGGGACCACGATGGCGGACGGCTCGCCTTTCTGGCGCTTCTCGCTCGCAGCCTACGCCCGCCCGGAGGTGCAGGAAGCCTGCATCACCCTGCAGGACATGCATGGGCTGGACGTCAACCTGCTGCTCTATGTCTGCTTCGCCGGCACCCGCGGCCACGCCCTGACCCGCCAGGAGCTCGAGATCCTGAACGCCGCGGTGGAGGGCTGGCATCGGGAGGTCGTGCGCCCCCTGCGCGGCGCCCGGCGCTGGATGAAGCGGCAGGATCTCGATACCGCCGGCCACAGCCTGCGCGACCGGATCAAGGCGGCCGAGCTGGAGGCCGAACGTATCGAGCAGGAGGCGCTTTGGGGCGCCCTGACCTTGCCCGAGGGGCGGCCAAGCGGCGAGGCCATCGCCCAGAACCTCAGCCTGCTGCTGCTCGACCGGGCCGATCTGGCCGGCGGCGCCGACGTCATGGCCCTGGAGACCCTGACCGAGGCGAGCTTGCGGGCCAGCCTCTAGCGCTGGGTTTGCCGTTTGCGTGCCCGGACCACCTTGCCCTCCGCGTCCGGTTCGCCCCAGCGGGTGACCAGCGGCGATTCCAGATCGAAGAGGTCGAGCACGCGACCGACCGACTGGTCGACCAGGTCCTGGATCGTCTTGGGGTTGGCGTAGAAGGCGGGCACCGGCGGGGCAACCACCGCCCCCATCTCCGACAGTGCCAGCAGGTTGCGCAGGTGGCCGCTGTGCAGGGGAGTTTCGCGCAGCATCAGAACCAGGCGCCGCCGTTCCTTCAGGGTCACGTCGGCGGCCCGGGTCAGCAAGTTCGAGGTGACGCCGGTGGCGATCTCCGACATCGAGCGGATGGAGCAGGGGGCGATGACCATGCCCAGCGTCTTGAAGGAGCCGCTGGAGATGGCCGCGCCGATATCCTCGATCGGATAGACGACATCGGCGAGCGCCTGCACCTGGCGGACCTTGATGTCGGTTTCGTAGGCCAGGGTGATCTCGGCCGACTTGGTCATGACCAGATGGCTCTCGACCGGCAAGGTCTGCAGCGCTTCCAAAAGACGCAGGCCGTAGACGACGCCGCTGGCGCCGCTGATCCCGACGATCAGCCGCGCGACCCGGCCATCCGACCCTTCATGCATTCCCGACACTTGGAACTCCTTGCTGCTCTGCACTAGACTCGTGAAACCCGAATCGAAACGACCGCAAACAATCCTTAGCAATTGTGAAATGGGTTGGCCGGTAGAATCACCAAGTTATCACCAGAGTTCATCCGCCAGGACGCTTCACAAGCCCGGCGGAGAGGGGTAGCATATTTTCCATAACCCGCAGAAGGAGACGAAGCATGTCGGTGCATGACCGGATCGAGTCCTTGCGCAGCCAACACACGCTTGTCGACAACGCCATCCGCGAAGAAAGCCATCGACCCCACCCCGACGAACTTCGACTCCACGAACTCAAGCGCGAAAAGCTCCGGCTGAAAGACGAGATCGCCAACATGCAGACGGTGGTCCCGCCGATCGAAACCGAACTTCGCGCCTGACGCGACGCTCAGCCGGCCGCTACCATCAGCGCGCCGGCTTCCTTGTTCCTGCAGAAGCCTGTGCTGGGTTGCGCCGCAATCTCCGGTCGACTGTGCTCCGACTCGCGCGCCAGCGCCGTGCTTTGTAAATCGCCGTCATGACGCGATCTTGGTTTTCGTCCAAGGTTGAGAAGCGCGACAGCTCCATCGAGGGTCGCGGTCTCTGCGCACGCGCTGACATCGCGGCCGGCGAAGCGGTAGCCGCGAAGGGCGGGCACGTCATGACCCGGGCGGAGCGGGACCAGCGCGCCGAAACTCTAGGACCGGCGGAGATCCAGATCGCCGAACACCTCTTTCTCGGACCTAAGACCGATGCCGAGCGCGAAGGCAGCATGCTGCACCTCAATCATTCCTGTGCGCCCAATCTCGCAATCGAGGGGCAGATCGTCTTCGTCGCCTTGCGGGACATTGAGGCGGGCGAGGAACTGACCTTCGACTATGCCACCGGCGACGATGACGACTGGACCATGGCGTGCCGCTGCGGCTCGCCCGACTGTCGCGGCATTGTGACCGGGCGGGATTGGCGCAAGCCCGAACTGCAGCGGAGGTACGCCGGACGCTTTGCTGCGTACCTGCAACGCAAGATCGACGGCGCGGCGTCCTGACGGTCCTCCATCGGAAGGTTGGGCCGAGCGCAGCGCTGGAGCTTTAGGCCTTTGGCGGGATCAGCACGAGCTTACCGACGAAGTGTTTCTCCAGAAATGTCTGCTGCGCCTGGACGATCTCGTGCAAGGGATAGGTCTTGGCGACGACCGGCCGGATTTCCCCCCGTTCGATGTAGCCGATGAGGTTCGTCATGATCTCGAAGGGCTGCCAGGTCGAGCCCAGCAGGCTCAGGTCCTTGAGGTAGAGTGTGCGGAGATCGAGCTCGACGATGGGCCCCGCGATCGCTCCGGCCGTCACGTAGCGTCCGCCCCGACGCAGCAGGTCCAGCAGCCGGGGCCAGGCAGGCCCGCCGACCAGATCGACGACCGCGTCGATGCTTTCGCTGGCCAGCGACGCGACCGGGTCGGCGCCGCGCTCCAGCACAAGGTCCGCACCCAGGCCGGCCACGGCTCCGGCCTTGTCCCTGCCGCAGACGGCGATCACTTCCGCGCCTCGTCGCTTGGCCAGCTGGACCGCCGCCGAACCGACGCCGCCCGACGCTCCGGTAACCAGCACGCGCTCGGCCCCGATCGCCGCCCGTTGCAACATGCCTTCGGCGGTCGAGAAGGCACAGGGCATGGAGGCTAACTCGATATCGCTCCAGTCGCAGTCGATCCGCAGCGCGTGAGCGGCAGCCGTCTTCGTGTACTGGCCGAAGGCGCCGTCGCACTCCGAGCCGAAGGTGATGCAGGCGAAGGGATCGTCGGCGCTGGGCTGCAGGGCCCGGACCAGGACGCGTTCGCCGAGCCGTGCGGTCTCGACGCCCTCGCCGACGGCAACGATTTCGCCGCAGCAGTCGGCGCCTTGAATCCGCGGAAAGATCATGGCCGCACCCGACCAACTCCCGTCCGCCGACGCCTCAGCGGTGGAACCGGCAGTCACATCCTCGCTGGTCGCGGAGGTCACCTGCTTCGAATACCAGGCGATCCGGGTGTTGATGTCGGTGTTGTTGACTCCCGCAGCGCCAACCTGAATCAAGACCTCGCCCGGACCGGGGCGGGGAACCGGGACATCTCTGCGGTAAGACAGCCTGTCGAGCCCGCCATGTCCGGTCAGAACCGCAGCTTCCATGCGATCGGGAATGCGCATGATCGACCTCCCAAGCATTGACCGCCTCAAGCTTTCGCATCGCCGATCTATATATCGTCAATGAGCGAAATGTCGATATATTAGGTCATGGACAAGACGCTTTGCGGCAAGGCCTTGGCGCATCCTCTTCGGGTCGAGATTCTCGACTGGCTCCGCCGTCCGGGATCGCTCTTCGCCCACCAGACAGGGGGCGATCCGCGGGAGGTTGGCGTTTGCGTCTCGCTGATCGCCGAGCGGGCCGCGGTCTCTCAGTCCACGATCAGCGAGCATCTCGCGATCCTGAAGCGCGCCGGCTTCGTAAAATCCCGCAAGATCGGCCGTTGGAGCTACTACCGCCGCGACGGCGATGGGCTTCGAGACTTCGCGGACTGGGTGCTTAAAAAGCTCTAGCCGCCTGGGTCCGACGGCCGGACCCAGGCGGCTAGATTGTAAGTCCCGCTCTCCGATACTTTCAGAGAGCGGATGCGACAGGAAGCGGGCGTTGCGGTCCGGCCCCGCCGACGTGGTCGTCGGACCTTGACCCCCCAGCCCTCAGGCCGAGCGCTGCTTGAGCCAGCGCAGTCCGCCAAGGCCGCCGAGCGCGGTGATCAGGAACCAGGCGGCGGCCGGCAAGGGTACCGGATGCACTTCCAGGCTGGCCACCAGATGGGCCTTGTTCGTGTGCTTCTCTTTGGTCAGCCAGTTTTCGAACTGATCGCCGTTGACCTGGAATCCGGCGATTGTGAAGAGATACTTCATCCCGTCGACGATGACCGACTGGGAGGCCCCCTCGTTCAAGGTGGCGGTGACGATGTCATCGCAGGTGCTCTGGCTGCCGCTGGGACAATGGCCCCAGGTGTTCGGTGTTTCCGTATGCTCGAAGTCGAACAGCGAAGTGACCTGGAACGGCGTGTTGCTGCCCTTGATCAGGCCTTCGAACGTGACCGACAGCGAGATGCTCGACAGCGCCGTTCCATAGATCGGGTAGTTGAGATGCTTGAAGGTTCCGATCTTGAAGGTGTCGCCGGCGTCGAGATCCGACGGCGTCCTCTTGGCGCGGAAGTCGTAGCCGCTGCGGCCGCCCCACCAGGTCGCGGGATAGCCCCAACGGGCCGAGACCGTGCGACCGTCGTTGTCGATGCTGACGTTGCCCGGATCCGGATTTAGCCAACTTGCGGTAATACTGGTCACAGTCGCGCCCATGACCGCGGCCTTTGCGGGATAGGCGGTGCCAACCACGGCGGCGGCGAACAGCACCCCACCCACGACCACTTTCGCAACTGCTTTCATCATTCCCCCTCCGCGGCCCGCAGCACGGCGCCGCCCCCAAGAGCTTAACGTAAAGTTAACATTTGAGGCTTTTCTGAGATAAAGTCAAGCCATTCATTATCACGACTAGGTGCTAAAAATTTCTTAGTCACCGATCTAACCAACTGTCATGGTTAGGAATTACGGTTAAAGTCCCTGTATAAAATAAGTATTTAGTTGCGTTGCGAGACTGCCATCCGCGGGGGAAGGGCCGTCAGGCGGTGCGGCGGCTGCTCGCCAGTAGAGCGGCGGCGGCGAGCATCATGCCGCCGGCCACACGGTTCAACAGGCGCAGGCGCGCGGCTGTCAAGCGCAGCCTCCGCACGCTCGAGCCGGCGGTTGCATAGAGGCAGGCCGCGCAGAACTCCACGGGGATATAGAGGGCGCCCAACCAGAGAAGCTGCGTCGAGGCCGGCGCCTCCGGCACCACGAACTGGGGCAGGAAGGCGGTGAACAGCAGGATCGCCTTGGGATTGGTCATCGCCACCAGGAATTCCTTGCGGGCCAGGTTCCAAGTCCTTCCCGGCGTTCGGATGCCGCCTTGCGACGCTTCAACCTCGGTTTCGCCGAGGTCGAGCTGGCGGGAGGTCCAGAGCTTGAGGCCGAGGTAGGTCAGGTAGGCGACGCCCAGCCACTTTACGATCACGAAGGCCAGTTCGGAGGCGGCCAAGACAGCTCCGAGGCCCATGGCGACGGCGGCGATCAAAATCGCGAAGGCGGTCAGACGGCCGAGCAGACTGAAGACTGTCGCCCGCAGGCCGGCCCGCGCGCCGTTCACCAGCGACAGCAGATTGTTCGCCCCCGGCGAGGCCGCGACCAGGGCGGCAGCCGGTAAAAACAACAGAAGTTGATCCCAGGTCATGACGGAAGCCTCCTGGCGCCGAAGATGCGACTGCAGCCCCTCGCTGGCAACCGTGACCTACCCGCTCATGGCTCCAGCTATAGCGGCCGCTTTCGCCCTCGCAGTCCTGCCGCTCTTGCCCTACCTTATGTGGCCTCGGGTTTCGCGCTCTTGCGATGCCGAGCGGAGATCAGAATCCTTGCGACAGACGCTCAGCCAAAAAGAGACGCATGGAAGTCTGCGTCGCGAAATCGCGAGGTTCCAGACGCCGATCCTGCGGAAAAGCTTGGTTCAGTTACTCACTTCTTTCGGCGGCTTCCTGGGGACCTGCGCGGCCATGTACCTCGTGATGGAGCTGTCTTTCTGGCTGGCTCTCGCGTTCGCACCTCTGGCTGCGGGCTTCCTCGTGCGGATCTTCATTCTGCAGCACGACTGCGGACATCAAGCTTTCTTCCGCGCACGCTGGGCCAACGACCTCGTCGGCTATGCCTGCAGCCTCTTCACCCTGACACCCTATCCCGCTTGGCGCCGGCAGCATGCCGGTCATCACGGAGTCTGGAACGACCTGGACCGCCGCCAGAGCGGAGCCGATATCTATTCGCACTGCCTGACGTTGGAGGAATACGCGGCCTTGAGCCGCCGCCGCCGCTGGCTGCACAGGCTGACGCGCCACCCGCTGGTCGCCAATCTCGTTCTGCCGCCCTTGGTCTTCACCCTGCTGTACCGTTTTCCCTTCGACATGCCCGCCTCCTGGCGCCTGCCGCGCCGCGCCGTGCATCTGACGAACCTTGCGTTGCTGGTCGCCTTCGGCGGGCTGGGACTGGCGCTCGGCTTCGGCGCCGTGGCCGCCGTGCAAGTTCCGGTTCTAGTGCTGGGCTCGATCGCCGGCGTCTGGCTGTTCGCGGTCCAGCATCGCGGGGCGGGGGTGCGCTGGAGCCGTCACAGGGCTTGGGATGCGACCTCGGCGGCGCTGCGAAGCGCGACCTATCTGAAGCTGCCCCGGCTGCTTCAGTGGTTCACCGGCAATATCGGCTTCCACCATGTGCATCATCTGAATCCGAAGGTGCCTAACTATCGGCTCCAGGAGTGCCACGAGCGGCTGCTGGCGGATTACGACGTGCCGCGCCTGTCTCTTCGAGACGGGGTGAAGGCTCTGCGGTTCGTGCTGTGGGACGAGCGGCGTGAACGGATGGTGACCTTTCGCGAAGCCGACCGCATTATCGCGGCATGAAACTCTTCGAGTGCCAGAACTGCGGTCAACTCCTCTACTTCGACAATCGCCATTGCGAGCGTTGCGACCATCGCCTCGGCTACCTTCCGGAAGCGACGACGCTCAGCGCGCTGACCGAGGAAGCGGGCGGACGCTGGCGGGCCTTGGCGGCGCCCGAAGCCCCGCTGCGCTTCTGTGTCAACGCCGATGAAGACGCCTGCAACTGGCTGGTGCCGGCGGACGGGGCCGAGGCCTTCTGCGCCGCCTGCCGTTTGAACCGGACGATCCCAAACCTGGGAGTGCCGGAAAATCGATTGCTCTGGCAGCGTCTCGAGGACGCCAAGCATCGCCTCGTCTATGGACTCCTGCGCTTGGGACTTCCCTTGGAGAACAAGTTCGACAATCCGACCGGCGGACTGGCCTTCGACTTCCTGGCCGGTTCCGGGGCGAGTTTCCGCGAAGGCCCCCAGGCGGTGACGGGGCACCGGCAGGGTGTGATCACCATCGACATCGCGGAGGCGGACCCGGTCGCGCGGGAACGCCATCGCAGCGAAATGGTCGAGTCCTACCGCACGCTGCTCGGCCACTTTCGGCACGAGATCGGTCATCACTATTGGGAGCGGCTGGTGCGCAACGGCGTCTGGCACCAGGCCTTTCGCGAGCTGTTCGGGGACGAGCGAGAGGACTACGCGGCTGCCCTGGAGGGTCACTACGCAGAAGGCCCGCCGGCCGGCTGGCAGAACCACTTCGTCAGCAGCTACGCAAGCGCGCATCCTTGGGAGGATTTCGCCGAGACCTGGGCGCACTACCTCCACATCGTGGACACGCTGGAAACCGCGCAAGCCTTCGGTCTTCGCATTGCACCCGCCGTCGGGCGTTTTGCGCCGCTTCGTATGGAGATCGGTTTTGATCCCTACCGACAGGAAGACTTTGACCGACTGACGACGGCCTGGCTACCGCTCACCGCTGCGGTCAACAGCCTCAACCAGAGCATGGGGCAGCCGGAACTTTACCCCTTCGTGCTGGGTCCCACCGCGATGGGCAAGCTGCGCTTCGTCCACGGTCTGATGCGAAAAGGCACGTCGTCTTGAAAGATCTGGGGCCAACCGGACGCCGTTCCCGTCCGCGAACTTGATTCAGCGGCGCCCGCCGCTGGTCAGCTTCTGCATCGGCAGACCGCCGCGCCAAGCGCTCGATGACTTGCAGCGACTGCAGATCCGTTCGCCCGACCATTCGCTCTGGAACGGCTTGTCGCACCGCAGGCAAGAACGCTGCTTGGGGACCTGAGCGGTTCGCCCGTCGAGTGTATCTTCAGGGGTGCTGGACTCGCTCATGACGCTACGCCGCTTGCCGCGGCTGGCGCCCCGCGGCCCCGGCGACTGTGAAGACCGATCGGATGTTTGAACACGCCACCTCTCTTTCGCCGGATCGCCTACGCCTTTGCAGCAGGCTTTGGGTTTTCAACGCTGCCGTCCGGCAGGTCAGCGTTGAGACAGGATGCAGGTGTTGCTCTGTCTTTCGTAGGGTCGATTGCAGGACCAGTCGTTGCCGAACCTGTTGATATGCGCGTTCTCCGGCACTTGCAGGGCGATGCAATCCTCGCCGATCGCCCTGAAGCCGCGCTCACAGGTCCAGCCCGACCCGTAGGAGGAGTCCGTCAGGAAGCCGTTTGCCGGCACCCTGATCTCGGCGCAGCCCGTCCCGTCCCGACGGAAGCCGCGGTCGCACTCCCAACGCTCGCCCGAGGCGTCGAGGTAGGCGTTTGCGGGCACCGGGATCTCTCGACAGGCAGTCCCGATCTGTCGGTAGCCACGACTGCAGGCCCACCCGCGTCCATAGGCCGAGCCGGTGGGGTAGGCGTTGTCGGGGATCGCGACCGCGATGCAGGTTTCGCCCGATTCCCGGAAACCTCTGTCGCAGTCCCAGCCCTCGCCATGGCTCTTGCCTGTTGCATTGGCCGGTACCGCGATGGCGTTGCCGACTTGGCTTTGCGCGGGATTGGCGGAGGTTATCGACAGGGCCAACAGAAGAACGCCCAACAGGGCGGAACTTCGACGGCTTGGGCTCACTCGCACAGTCTCTAAACCTTACTCTTGCGGGAAACGGTGCGGAGCGAGACCTCGGGAAACGCCGATTCGCGCCCGCGCGGGCGGCGCGATCCGGACGGATTTCTCCGGGAATTTACAGTCCGGGGAATTGCGGGACGTGCTCCACCCGTGTTCCGTCACCCTTCTGACATGGCGCCTAATTTTAAATATTACAACGCTGAGGGCGGGGAATTACGAAATAGCAGCGTGAGTCGGCTTGAGATCTTGCTGCGTCGCTGTGGAAATCGGCTTTGGGCGTGCCGAAAGAAACCAGGGAGGAAAATCTAGTCCAGCCGGATTTGTTCTCTCAGCGCGAACTTCTGAATCTTGCCGGTGGAGGTCTTGGGCAGTTCGGTGAAGATCACATGGCGTGGGCATTTGTAGTGAGCCAGGTTTTCGCGGCAGAAGGCGATCAGCTCTTCTGCGCTGACTTCGGCGCCGGGCTTCAGTTCCACGAAGGCGCAGGGCGTTTCGCCCCAAGTCTCATCCGCCTTGGCGACCACGGCCACGGCGGCGATGGCGGGGTGGCGGTAGAGAGCGCTCTCGACCTCGATGGAGGAGATGTTCTCGCCGCCGGAGATGATGATGTCCTTCGAGCGGTCCTTGAGTTGGATGTAGCCGTCCGGATGAGTTACGCCCAGATCGCCGGTGTGGAACCAGCCGCCGGCCAGCGCGCTGTCGGTGGCGGTGGGATTCTTCAGGTAGCCCTTCATGACGATGTTGCCGCGCATGAAGACCTCTCCGAGGGTCTCTCCGTCCCAGGGCAGGGGCTGGAGCGTCTCCGGATCGGCCACCATCAACTCGTCCAGAACCGGGTAGGCGACGCCTTGGCGCGACTTGAGGTCCGCCTGCTCCTCGATCGGCCGGCTGTCCCATGCGTCCTGCCAGGCGCAGACCACGGCGGGACCGTAGACCTCGGTCAGTCCGTAGACGTGGGTGACCTCGAAGCCTTCCTCCTGCATGGCGGCCAGCACGCTGGCGGGCGGCGGCGCGGCCGCCGTCATCATCTGAACCTGCTGCGCGAAGGGGCGTTTCTGCTCCGGCGTGGCGCCGAGGATCATCTGCATCACGATGGGCGCGCCGCAGAGATGCGTCACGCCCTCGTCGGCCAGGGCGCGGTAGATCGCTCCGGCCTCGACCCGGCGCAGGCAGACGTGCGTGCCCGCCAGCGCGGTCACGGTCCAGGGGAAGCACCAGCCGCTGCAGTGGAACATCGGCAAGGTCCAGAGATAGACCGGATGGGCCTGCATGCCCCAGGTCATGATGTTGCCGAGTGCGTTCAGGTAGGCGCCGCGATGGTGATAGACGACGCCCTTGGGGTTGCCGGTCGTGCCGCTGGTGTAATTGAGGGCGATGGCCTCCCACTCGTCGTCCGGCCGGCGGCCGCGGAAGTCGGGATCGCCCTCCGCCAGGAAGGCCTCGTACTCCAGATCGCCCAGGCGTTCGCCGCCCGGTCCCTGCGGGTCGTCCACGTCGATCACCAGGATCTTACGACCCAGGCGCTTGAGGACGGTCGCGATGGTGCCGTGAAACTCGCTGTCGGTGATCAGCGCCTTGGCTTCGCCGTGCTCCAGGATGAAGGCGATGGTTTCGGCATCCAGCCGGACGTTGAGGGCATTCAGGACGGCGCCGGTCATGGGCACGCCGAAGTGCGCCTCCCACATCGGCGGCGTGTTGGGGCACATCACGGCGACGGTATCGCCGACGCCGATCCCGCGCTTGGCCAAGGCGGACGCCAGACGCCGGCAGCGCTCCGCCGCCTGGCGCCAGCTAAAGCGCCGGTCGCCGTGGACCACAGCCGGCCGCTCCGGGAAGATCGCCGCCGCCCGCTCCAGAAAGCCCAGAGGCGTCAGCGGCACGTAGTTGGCGGCGTTGGGATCGAGATTCAGCTCGAAGGGATCGTGTCCCGACATGGCAAGGCGTCCTTCCCGGCGTTTCCTCCTTTCCTACACCAGCCGGCGACGTCTCGCCAACGCAAGGGCGCGACGCCATAGTAAGCTGAGAGGGAAACGCCGGGTTCGGTCCGGCAGCCGAGGCGCAGACCGAGGAAAGAGGGGGCCGCATGCCACCGTCGCTTGGCCGCATTCTGCTGGGTTGCGCGATCTGGCTTTCCGCCGCGACTGCCTCCGTTGCGCTTGAGATCGATTGCAGCGGACCGGAACCGGTCTGGTCGGTCAGCGAACCTCCGGTCAACCTGACTCACGTCTTTTGCGGGGAGATCAATCGCCGCGGGCGGCCGGTCGGCTTTCATGCGCGGCCGAACGGCGACGATCCGCCGAACGCGCGGCTGATCGAAGTCCTCGACGGGCCGAATGCGCTGGGCGTCTATACGGCGGAGGTGGCCGTCCGTAGGCCGGCCACGGGCTGGCAGACGGCCGATGAAAAGTTCTCCAGCTTCTTTCCGGACAGCATGACGCCACAGCAGATCCTCGACGCCATTCTCACAGCCTTCCACGAGGCGCGGGACGGCGAAGGCAAGTGGCGCGGTGATCCTGGCTTCGGCTTCCTGATCGAGGGCTGGCTGCTGCCCGACGGGCGACGCATCAACACCGCCTGGCCGATTTATCTGGAGGATCGGTGATGACGGAGCGGGACGAGACGCGCGCGGCGCGACAGCCCGGCGACCTGCCGGTCGCGGTGACGGCGGCGACGGAGCCGGGGAGCCTTCCGAAGGTCGTGGCGAAACCGGGATACGAGGCCCTGGCCGGTTTTCTGCAAAGCGACCTGCAGGGTGGGCGGGCCGGCGTCGCGCGACTGCTGGCCGACCTGGAGCGCGTGGAGCGCGGCGAGGTCGAGCGGCTCGAGCGTTCCGGCAACGCCTATCGTCTGAGCCTGCAGCGGGGTCCGGTCCTGCTCCAGCCGCTCCACGATCCGGATCAGCCGGACTGCCGGATCGATGTGGCCTTACTGCGCCGGACGCTCGAAGTCTGGCGTGCGGCTCTCGGCCCCGCTTGATCTCGGCGAAAACGCGGCTTTTCCCAGCCGACCCGCCTCAGGTTCCACCGCGACGTTGCCAGTCCACGCGCATTGCGGCTACCGTCCTGCTCAACCAATAAGAGTCGGCGACAAAGGTGAGGAAGGGTCAGTCATGGGCAGCTTCGACGAACTGCACCGCCGGTCGCTCCAGGATCCGGAGGGATTCTGGGCGGAGGCCGCCGAGGCGGTGCATTGGTACGAGCGCTGGGACCGGGTGCTGGACGCCGACGATCCGCCCTACTACCGCTGGTTTCCCGGCGGCAAGCTGAACACCTGTTACAACGCGCTCGACCGCCATGTGAAGGCGGGCCACGGCGACCGGACCGCCTTGATCTACGACTCTCCGGTGACCGACAGCGTGCGGCACTACAGCTACAGCCAGTTGCGTGACGAGACCGCCAAGCTCGCCGGTGCCATGGCGGCACGCGGTGTCGGCAAGGGCGACCGGGTTATCATCTACATGCCGATGGTGCCGGAGGCCGTCGTGGCCATGCTGGCCTGCGCCCGGCTGGGTGCGATCCACTCGGTTGTGTTCGGCGGCTTCGCGGCCAATGAGCTCGCGACCCGGATCGACGATTGCGCGCCGAAGCTGGTGCTCTCGGCCTCCTGCGGGATCGAGGCGGCACGGATCGTGCCCTACAAGCCGCTGCTCGACGCCGCCATCATGATGGCCGTGCACAAGCCCGAACACTGCATCGTGCTGCAGCGCCCGCAGGAACGCTGCGAGCTGATGGCGGGACGGGACGAGGACTGGGCCGAGGTCATGGCGAGCGCCGAGCCGCACGACTGCGTGCCGGTCCTGGCGACCGACACGCTCTATGTGCTCTACACCTCCGGCACCACCGGGCAGCCGAAGGGAATCGTGCGCGACACCGGGGGGCATGCGGTCGCCCTGACCTGGTCGATGCGCCACATCTACGACCTGCAGCCCGGCGAGGTCTACTGGGCGGCCAGCGACATCGGTTGGGTGGTCGGTCACTCCTATATCGTCTACGCGCCGCTGCTCTACGGTGCCACGACCCTGGTCTATGAGGGCAAGCCGGTCGGTACGCCCGACGCCGGCGCCTTCTGGCGGGTGATCCAGCAGCACAAGGTGGCGACGCTCTTCACAGCGCCGACCGCCTTCCGGGCGATCCGCCAGCAGGACCCGAAGGGCGAGTTGCTGGGCGACTACGACCTGAGCGGCTTTCGCGCACTCTTCCTGGCCGGCGAGCGCTGCGACCCCGACACCCTGCAGTGGGCGCAGGAGAAGCTGGACCGGCCGGTCATCGACCACTGGTGGCAGACCGAGACGGGCTGGTCGATCGCGGCCAATTGCCTGGGGGTCGAAGCGCTGCCGATCAAGCCCGGCAGTCCGACCCGGCCGGTGCCGGGCTGGGACCTCAAGGTGCTGGATACGGACGGCCGCGAGGTCGCGCCGGGCACCATCGGCGCGATCTGCGGCAAGCTGCCGATGCCGCCGGGCACCTTCCCGACGATCTGGGGCGCCAAGGAGCGCTACAGCAAGACCTATCTTAGGGAGTATCCCGGCTACTATCAGACCGGCGATGCCGGCTACATCGACGAGGACGGTTACGTCTTCGTCATGGCCCGCACCGACGACATCATCAACGTCGCCGGCCACCGCCTTTCGACCGGCGCGATGGAGGAGGTTCTGGCAAGCCATCCGGATGTGGCGGAATGCGCCGTGATCGGCGTAGCCGACGCGCTCAAGGGCCAAATGCCGGTCGGTTTCCTGGTGCTCAACAAGGGGGTCGAGCGAACGGACGCCGAGATCGTCAAGGAGGTCGTCGCCATGGTGCGCGACCGCATCGGTCCGGTCGCCGCCTTCAAGCAGGCCACCGTCGTGCCGCGCCTGCCCAAGACTCGCTCCGGCAAGATCCTGCGTGCCACGATGCGTCAGATCGCCGACGGCGAAACCTATAAGACACCGGCCACCATTGACGACCCTATGATCCTCGACGAGATCGACGAGAGTCTCCAGGGCATCGGCTTGGCGCGGAAGTCGGCGTAGGTTTTCGGTTCGTGGCTGCGAGAACCCTGCGAGAGCCTATCTCGCGCGCGGGGCCGGTGGTGGGTTGTCGATGAAGCGGCGGGCGGCTTCGGCTTGGCGCGGGTTGCTGGCGGCCAGGCGCGCGTAGGCCGCTTCGGCCAGTGCCGGCTCGCCGCCCCAGACGCCCGACTGGATGGCGAAACGCTGAGCCTGGGCGTCCTCGGGCAGCATTCCGAACAGCCAGCGGGCATGCGGCAGCATGGCCTCGATCCGCCCGCCAAGCTGCAGCGAGACCAGCAGTGCGATGCGCGCATTGATCGAGTTGGGAACCTGCGCGACGGCCGCGTTGTGCAGCTCGATGGCGCGGGCGAAGTCGCCGGTCATGCCCAGCACCCGCCCGGCTTCCAGATACTGGCCGGCGTTCTCCGAGGCGCGGCAGCTTTCCGACAGGGCCAGGGCTACCTGATCCGGCAGCGGCCCGCGCCCGGCGGTCGCTGCGCTGTCCAGCGCATCGGCACAGCCGCTATAGGCCGTGCCCAGGGCGGTCTGGACCGAGCGGGCGTCGGGCGCATCCTGCAGGACCAGCAGTTCGTCGATTGCCGCGGAGGGCAGGGCTTCGTAGCGGCCTTCGCCGCCGCCCACCGCGATGCCGACGAGCTGTCCTTCGTCGTCGAGCAGCGCGCCGCCGCTGACGCCCGGCTGCATCCGTGCCGTGACGTGCAGCCGTCCCAGCGGCGCTTCGTCCGCAGGGGGCAGGATCAGTCGGCCCGGTTCGAAGACCCGCACTTCTTGTCGGGCCACGTCGGCGCCGACGGCGAAGAAGGGTCCCGTGTCGTTTCTCGGCTCCGGCGTCAGGATGACGCCGTCGTCCGGCAGGCCTTCGACCTGCAGCAGCGCCAGATCGCCGCGGTAGGCGGAGGCCAGGACGCGCCCTTCGCGAGGGCCCGCCGGCGTGAAGACCTTGGCGGTTTCGCGGTCGGCCAGCGCATGGCGGTTGGTCACCATAAGGTCCGGTGCGATGCGCACGGCGCTGGCCAGCGGGTCGAAGCTCTCGATCGGGAAGACGGCCTGTCGCGCCGCGCAGACCGGCAGTGGGTGCGGACAGTCGGCTCCGCCGGTTGCGGCCGGGGGGACCGGCAACGCGGCGGTTTCGTCCGTCTGGTCTTCCGATCTGCCGAAATCAAGGCTGCCGCTGCGCTCCTCCTGGCCGCGCAGAAATTCGACCTCCACGGTTCCGCCCGGCGCCACGAGGGCGAGGGCCCCGATGGCGTCGCGCGGACTCTGGATGCGTCTTGCGCCGATGCGCAGGATCAGATCGCCGGCCTGCAGGCCGGCTGCGGCCGCGGCGGCATCGGGGGCGAGATCGGCCACGCGGACGGCGGCCACTTCGGCCTGCTCCGCGCGGCGCAGAGGCTCGAGCCGCCAGCCCGCCGAGACGTAGCTGGCTGCGCCGTCGTCGTTCAGGTCCTCGACGACGCGCTGCAGCAGAGGCTGGGAGACGGCGAAGTTGATCCCGATATTGCTGTCGCCTTCGGACGCGAAGATGGCCGAGAGCAGACCGACCAATCTGCCCTCCGCATCGACCAGGGCGCCGCCCGAACTGCCCGGATTGGTCGCGGCGTCGGTCTGGACGAAGTCCTCGACGGGATTGAAGCCCGCGTTGCTGACATCGCGGGCCGAGACCACACCGCAGGCGATCGAAAGACCGAGGCCGTAGGCGTTGCCGATGGCACAGACCGGCTGCGCGAGCGCGGGTCGCGGCGCCGGTGCCAGCGGCGGAAGATTCAGATCGACCCGCAACAGGGCGATGTCGCTGGCACGGTCCTGGCCGACCAGTTCGGCCGGCAGCACGCGGCCGTCAGCCAGGCGCACGTCGATCCGCTCGGCCGGCTCGACGACATGCCAGGCGGTTGCGATCAGCCCGTCGGGCGCCACCACCACTCCACTCCCTTCGGGCGCGCCTCTGCCCCCCGCGCGGCCGGGTGGAACGCCTTGGCCGCCCTGGGGGTGACCCGGCCAGACCGGCAGGACCGAGACGATGGACTCCAGCGTTTCCGGCGGGATCGCCTGGGCGGGAACGGCCGAAAGCAGCAGAGCGCCGACGGCGGCGACGAGTCCCGCTCTTCGGACTCCCGCGCGGCTTCTCATCGCGGCATGTCCTCATCGGTCTCGACCGGCTCGCCCGGCGCGGGCGCCTCGTCGGTGGGAATGCGATAGCCGCCCTTCAGCCAACGGCCGAGATCGACCTCGGCGCAGCGCTTGGAGCAGAAGGGGCGATAACGCTCGACGCTCGGCTTCTGGCAGCCGGGGCAGCGTTCGCCACGTCGGGCGGTCATCGAGACGACTTGATCATCGGACATGGGCTTACTCTAGAGCAGGATCGCCCGAGGTGGAATCGCTTCGGCGCTTCGACCTCGAGTGTGATTCCTACTCTCGTCATAAAGTTTTAGAGTGCGATTCACGTCTTTGACCGAAGCGATGCCGCTTCCGTCAAGGACGATCGCGCTCAGGCATCTTGCCGGCGAAAATCTCAGACGCCTCGCCGCTTGCCGGGTCGCTCGGACGTAGAATCAGCGCTGCACCGAGGCGGGCCTCGACGGCCTGTCTCGCATCGGTCAGCGGACCTTGGAGTTCGGCGATGGCGGCCGCTGGCAAGGTCAGGGTCAGTTGCGCCGCCGGCGGATGAGTGAGGGCCTTCCGCAAGGCTTCGTAGGCCTCGGTCGCCGGGCTGATCCGCCAGCCGGTCGGGCGGCAGAGGACCTCGTGCAGCGCGGGGCGCCGGCGCTGCCTGGCGATCTCGACCAAACCGGACGGCAGCGGTGGAAAGACCGAGGTCTCGACCGGATCGCCGGCGAAGGCCGTCTTGAGCGTCCTGTGCAGCCGGTCGCGCAGGCTGCGCGCGCCCATTTCCAGGAAGTCCACCACGATCAGACCGGAGAGGCCGCGCAGACGGACCTGCCGGGCGATCTCGCCGGCGGCCGCCAGATTTGTGTCCAACGCCCCGCCGGCACCGCCGGCACCGCCGGAATCGACATCGATCGCGGTCAGGGTTTCCACCGGTTCGATCAGGAGCCGGCCGCCCGTCGACAAGGGCACCTCGCGCGCCAGCAGCTCTGCGATCTCCGCTTCCAGGTCCGCATCGAACAGCGGTGGGCGCGGACCCCGCAGACGGACGGTCACGCCCTCCGGCAGGACCCGGCGCAATTCCGCCAGCCGGTCGCTGTCGTCGCAGAGGATTTCGTCGATATCCTGGCCCAGCAGGGTCAGCGGATCGTCGCCGCGCGCGATGCGGTGCGGCGGGACCGGGATCTGGGGGAGTGGGGAGGGCGGCTCGGCCGGCTTGACCCTGGCGCCCTTGCCGGCCTGGGCTAGGCGCGTCACCCGCACGGTCACCGTTGCGCCCTCGTTCAGGCCGGCCGGACAGTCGGCCCAGTCCAGCAGGGCCGGGCGCGCCTCGCCGAGGGCGACGAAGGCGCCGAGATTCTTCTGCAGGCGAAGCACGCGCGCGACCCAGATGTCGCCCACCGAGGCTCCGCCGTCGCCCTCGCGTTGCACCAGGTAGTCGCGCAGCCGACCGTCTTTCGCGAGCCTGGCGGCGCGCAATTCGCCGGGCAGCAGGGAGATCAGCAGGCGGCCGCTCACGTCTAGCGCCTCTCGGCGTAAGCTGTCTTGTAGAGCGGGTAGCCGAGACCGGTCAGCAGCTTCGCCGTCTCCGCCAGCGGCAGGCCGACGACGTTGGAGTAGGAGCCGCCGATCCAGGGAATGAGCGCCGCCGCCCGGCCTTGGATGGCATAGCCGCCCGCCTTGCCCTGCCATTCGCCGCTGGCAAGGTAGGCTTCCAGTTCCTCGCTGCTCAGCCGCTTGAAGCTGACGGCGGTGACGACCACCCGTTCGGCCCAGCGGCCGTCCGGCGCGCGCAGCGCGAGCCCGCCCAGGACGCTGTGGCGGCGGCCCGAAAGCCGCTGCAGGCAATCGCGCGCGGTCGCTGCATCCTCCGCCTTCGGCAAGATGCGGCGGCCCAGCGCGACCACGGTGTCTGCGGCCAGCAGGTAGGCCCCTGGCTCTTCGGCGGCGATCGCCTCGGCCTTGGCGCGGGCCAAGCGCTTGGCATGGACGCGCGGCAGCTCACGCGGCAGCGGCGTCTCGTCCAGTTCGGCCGGACGCACCCGTGCCGGCTCGACCCCGATCTGGCGCAGCAAGTCCAGGCGACGGGGCGAGGCCGAAGCCAGCACCAGATCCGCACCTGGCGGTTCGGCTTGCGGGGATCGGCACATACGCGCCGCCCTCCCGGGCCGGCTACTTGAAGCGGAAGGTGATGCGACCCTTGGTCAGGTCGTAGGGCGTCATCTCGACGTTGACGCGGTCGCCGGCCAGAACGCGGATGCGGTGCTTGCGCATCTTGCCGGCGGTGTGTGCGAGCACTTCGTGGTCGTTGTCCAGCTTCACGCGAAACATCGCGTTGGGCAACAGTTCGACCACCGTGCCCTGGAACTCCATCAGGTCTTCTTTCGACATGCCTCGTCTTATCTGCCCGTTATTGGTTGTCGCTAAATCGGGCAGTCGGCGCCCCCCGTCAAGACCGCTTCGACATACCTCATCTGCGCGGACACTAACTGAGACGCGCCCGACACACAATTCTCACCGGCCGTCGTCCCGAAGCGCGCAAGACATTATGGCGAATTTCGATCTAGAGTCGCGCAGATCGAAACGCCAACAACGAGCGCGAGGGAGAACGACCATGACGGACCTACAGGGAAAAGTGGCCTTGGTCACCGGCGGCGGCACGGGAATCGGCAAGGGCATCGCGGAGCGTTTTCATGGGCTGGGCATGAAGGTCGTCTTGGCCGGACTCGATCAAGCCCAGGATACGGCAAATCAGTATTTCGGCCGGAACATGGGCGGCTACACCGCGGCCCGGCAGCTCGCGGACTCCCTGGGCGACGGCGCGATCGCCCTCGATACCGACGTGACCGATGCCGGGCAGGTGGCGGCCATGACGGCGGCGACGGTCGAGTCCTTCGGCCGCATCGACGTGCTGGTCAACGGCGCCGGCGTCATCACGGCGAAGCCCGTCGAAGATCTGAGCGAGGCCGACTGGGACAGCGTCGTGGGCGTCAACGCGAAGGGCACCTTCCTGACCAATCAGGCCGTCGTCGCGCAGATGCGCAAGCAGGGCGGCGGCGGTTGCATCGTCAACATCGCCTCGATCGCGGGCAAGCTTGGGGTGCCTTACCTCAGCCACTACTGCGCGTCCAAGTGGGCGGTAATCGGCTTCTCGATCTCCCTAGCCAAGGAGGTCGCGAAAGAGGGTATCACGGTGAACTGTCTTTGTCCGGGCATCGTCGGCACGCAGATGTGGACGCTGCTCAGTAAGGCCTTTGCCCAGCCCGGCGAAAAGGAGGAAGTCGCCTACGCCCGTTCCATCGAGACCTTCATTCCCCAGGGTGTACCGCAGACCGAGGACGACATGGCGGACATGACCGCCTTCCTCATCACCGCTCCGCACATCACCGGGCAGGCCTTCGCCGTCGATGGCGGTGCGTCGCATTAGGGCGAGAACCGGCGCGCCCAAAGGTCAGAACTGCAGCCTCGCTCTCAGGCCGAAACGCCGGCTTGGGCCGACGTCTACGATTCTCGCGCCGCCGAAGCTGCTCGCAACTCTGGCCGACGAGCCGGTTGCATAGGTCTCGTCGAGCGCATTCTCGACGAAGGCTTCGAAAACGAAGCGTTCGGCGCGCAGGCCGAGCCTGAGATTGAGAAGGTCGAAGCCGTCGAAACCCGCGGCATCGGGATCGAAGTCGTCGTTGAAGCTTGAGCGCAGGCTGTATTCGGCCCGAAGGAACCCGCGCACGCCCGGCAAGATCTCGCGGGGATGCTCGTAGTCGCCGGCGATGCTGAAAGTGTGAACGGGGGCGTTCGGCAGCCGCCTGTCGGTCAGATCGCCGAAGGGCGAGTCGGTATAATCCGTGAATTTCGAAAAGTTGATGCCGATCTGCGTATCGATGCGCAGGCTCTCGATGGGCAGGGCGGAGATACCGATTTCCGCGCCGATGCTGCGGGCTTCGGCCGCATTGTCGACAACCACCACCGGCAGGCCGCCGACTGTACCGGCGAGCGAAACCTGAATGTCCTCGTAGTCGAGCAGGTAGCCGCTGCCGTTCACCAGCAGGCGGTCGTCGAACAGCGAAGCCCGGAAACCGCCCTCATAGGAGCGGACCGTCTCCTCCTCGAAGCTCGAGAAGCCGAAACGGCCGGAGCTGAAGCCACCGGGCCGAAAGCCGGTCGCGAAGGCGAAATAGGTCGAGAAATCGTCGGTCCAGTCGTACTTGATCGAGGCGCTGGGCGTAATGGATGTGAAGTTCGCCTCGCCCGAATCGAAGGGCACGGAGGGCACGGTGAGGGCGGAGAATCCTGTGCTCAGGGTTTCACCTTCCTGCTTTACGCGGTCGAAGCTGAAGCGCGCGCCGCCGGCGATCTCCAGGTCGGGGATTGGCCGCCATCGCACATCGCCGAACAGGCCGAAGTTGAAGACATCACGGTTCGAGCTTTCTCCGATCACGCTGCCGTCGTCCGCCAGAGGGCCGACGCCGAGGCTTTCCCCGATGATCCGAAAGGCGTCCGCCCCGGGATCTGTGATGGTACTGAAATCCCGCTCGTTGAAGCTCAAGCTTGTGCCCAGGTTGACGGCGATCTCGCCGCTCTCCGACGGCAGGTCGAAGCTGTCGCTCTCGAAGCGGAATTCCTGGGCCAAGGCGCGTTCGTTTAGCGAAGTCGTGTCGGTGGTGAACTCGAGTGCCGCGAAATCTGTGTCGTCCGAGGTGTCGAGGTCGGTGAGGAAGAGGGAACTGGTCGATTTCAGGGATCCGACGTCGAAGTCGTAGGTCCACTGAAAGGATGAAAGGATGCGGTCGAGCGAGTTCTCGTCGATGAAGTCGGCGGTCGTGACTAGGTCCTCCTCCTCCACGCTCGGGAACGCCACCGAGTTCGAGGCGTCGAATTCGGTGCGGTCGAAGGAGACGGAGGCATCGAGAGTCAGCCGACTGGTCGGTCGCGATCTCAGGCTCAGGCGGGCGCCGACGTCGTCCCGGCCGACCGAGTCCGGATCGCTGCCCTCGGCGAAGTCGACGAAGCCGTCGGAAATCCCCCCAAAAGCCACGAGCCGGCCGGAGAGCAGACCGTCCTCCAGCAGCGGTGCATTGACGATCGCCGTCGCGCGTCCGTCCGGGTAGGAGCCGAGCTCGGTCTCCAACGAGGCCTCGAATTCGTCTGTCGGCTTGTTGGTGACGAAATTGACCGCGCCGCCGATGGTGCCGCGCCCGAAGGCCGTGCCCTGGGGACCGTAGGCGACCTCGACACGCTCGAGGTCCACGAGGTTGGCGTTGATGCCGCTGGTGTCGCCGGTGGGGTTCAGCAGGATGCCGTCGGAGAAGACCCCGTTCGTCGGACTGCTTGCGGCGCCGCTCAGGTTGCTGATCCCACGGATCGACAGATCGAGATCGGCCGGGTCCGAGTTATCGATGAAGCTGACGTTCGGCAGGCGTAGGCTCACCTCTGCGGTGTCCTGGAGGTTGGAGCGTTCCAGCTCCTCGGCGCTCAGCACGACCACGCTGCCCGGTACGTCCTGCAGCAGCTCCTCCGTACGTCTGGCGCTCACAGTGACGGGGCCGAGCCGGACCGGCCCGCTTTCCGGCTGAACCACGATTCGCTCCAGCGTGACGCTGTCGGCGGCCGTGAAGCGGTAGGTCAGTCCGGTCCCGGCGAGAAGCTGCTGCAAGGCGGCCTCGATCGTCATGGTTCCGGTCACGCCGCTCGTGCGCAGATCGCGGACCAGGTCGCCGTCGACGGAGATCTGAAGACCTGCCTGCCGGCCGAACAGCGGCAGCGCGACGGTCAAGGGTTGGGCCGAGACATCGAAGCTGGAAGGCGTCACGGGCTGGGCCAGAGCGCCGGTCGCTGCGAAGGCCAGTAAAGCAAACGTCGCCGCAAGCCCATAGGCTGCACCGCGCAGCCATTTTCCGGCGGACGTTCCGCCGTCGATCCTCTCCCCCATAGACTCTTCGCCCCTGGTTTCCTAACCGCATCGCCAGAGCCGCTGTTGCGAATGAAACTTGTTTGCAGCTCCTATAGTGGAGACAGCGCAGCGTCCGGAATATTCAAAAAAAATCTGAGGTGGTGTCAGCGCCTGGACAGCACCAGGATCCAGGGAGAGACTTCCCGGACCTTGGCGCCCTGCGCAGCGGCCATGGCCTCCAGGGCAGCTTTGGGGTCCGATAGCTTGTAAAGACCGGTCATCGGCGCCCGGATAAGCTGCGGATCGGCAATGATGATGACGCCGTCGAAGTAGCGATCCAGGATCGCGACCAACTCGCCGAGCGGCCGATGCTGCGCCGCCAGCAATCCATCGCGCCAGGCGCCGACAAGGGCGGCGGCGACCTGTCTTTTCTTTAAGTCTCCGCCCGGACCGACCTCCAGGACATCGCCTGGAACCAGGCTTTTGCTCGTTGCGGTCTCGCCGCTGTCCGTAAGCGCTGCCTCGACCCGGACAGATCCTTCCTGGACAGCGATCATGGTGCTTTCGTCGGTCAGGCCGACGGCGAACCGCGTGCCCAAGACGATCGTTTCCACGGCGCCAGCCCGCACCTGGAAGGGCCGGTCCGGCTCGGCAACCACGTCGAAAAAGGCCTCGCCACGCAGCAACTCTATGCGGCGCACCGAGGGGCCGAAGGTGAGTGCGACCGCGCTCTCGGGCGCCAGCTGCAGGCGGCTGCCATCCTCAAGGTCGATCAGCTTGACCTCGCCGGTGGTGCTGCTGTGGTCCGCCCGCAGGCTCACGAGCGCGCCGGGCAACAGCATGAATATCAGTGCGGCCACCGCGGTGATCCCACCAACGGCCAAAACCGGGCGGCGCAACAGGCGTCGCGGGGGACGAGCACCAGCAGGCTGACCTCGCCCTGTCGCGACTCTGCCGGTTGCGGAGGGCATTCTTTCAAGCTGGGTTTCGCGCGCCTGTGCGGGTTGATCCCAATCCTCGATGTGGGCCGGCAGTGTCATCGCCATCAGCTGCCAGGTCCGCAGCGTTTCGTGCCAGTCCCTCCGGTGGCCTTCGCAATCCGCCAGCCAGCGCCGATGTTCCAGGCGCAAGGCCTCGTCGCCGGGGGCGTCGTTGAGGACGACCAGCCATTCGCTGGCGCTCCGCGGTTTCTGTCGGCTGCTCATCGCTCCCATATCACGATCTGCGCCTCAGTCTGGACTCGCAGTGGTCGAGTGCATCGACGACCAAGGCATGGGCCGTGCCGACCGACACCCCCAGATGGGCTGCGATGTCGGCAATGCGATAGCCGCCGAAACGGTGCATCTCCAGAGCCACGCGTGAGCGCCTGGGAAGTTCGTCCAAGGCGGTTTGGAGAACGCGTAACTGGTCGCGGTCGATGGCCTGGGTTTCCGGGTCCGGTCGGTCCGTCGGAATTTCCGCGGCGCTCTGCCCTTCGCCCAGGACCAAATGACCGCGTTCCCGATTCAGGCGCTTGCGTACGTCGAGGGCGAGATTTCGCACGATCCGGAACAGATAGGCCAGCGGCTCGTCCAAGGTCTCGTTGGCTGCCCGTCTGCGCTCGGCTCCTTGCAGCCTCAGATAGGCATCCTGGACGACGTCTTCCGCGAGACTTCTTTCGCCGACGATATCGTTCGCATAGTTCAGCAACGCGGTCCGATGCGTCGTGAAGAGCGCGAGTGCCGTACTGTCCTGACCCAGCGTCGAGTTCTCCCGCCACGATGCGATCCCTGGTCGCTGCCGTCGCGGCGCGTCCAGCGGCTACTCGCCCAATTAACTGCGAATCATTCTCAAGAAAGTTCTAGCGATTGACCGAGCGGCGCGCAACCTGTCCGCGGTCTAGACGTCCGGCCTGAGATCTTTCGGGAAGCGGGCCTGGATGCGGGTCAGCAGGTCGTCGCGCGAACGGCGGAAGGCCTCCAGCATCTCTTCCCGGCTGCCCTCGACCATCGTGGGGTCCAGGGTCGGCCAGTAGAGCACGTCGCAGGCCATGGTGCGGGTCATCTCCACGGCCGAGTGCTGGGCCTCGGGCGAGAGCGAGATGATCAGGTCGAAGGAGGAGTCCTCCAGGTCGTCGAAGGTCTTCGCCCGATGCCGCGAGATGTCGATGCCCAGTTCGTCCATGGCCGCCACGGCGAAGCCATTGACCTCCTGCGCGCGTACGCCGACGGAGTCGACGTAGATCCGATGGCCGAGCAGATGCTTGAGCAGCCCTTCGGCCATCGGCGAGCGCACCGAGTTTTCGGAACAGGCGAAGAGAACGGCATCGGGCAGGTGGAGAGGCGGATCGGCGATGAGATCGGAGGACAGCTCGGGGGACCACTCTGGGGCCATCGCCGCCTAGCCTTTGATGTGAAGGACGCAGAGCAAGGTGAACAGCCGCCGGGCGGTGTTCTCGTCGACCTCGATCTTGCCCTTAAGGCGTTCGCGCAGCAGGTCGGCGCCGTCGTTGTGCAGGCCCCGCCGTCCCATGTCGATGGCTTCGATCTTCGAGGGGCTGGCGGTCTTGATCGCCTCGAAATAGCTTTCGCAGACCGTGAAGTAGTCCTTCACGATGCGCCGGAAGGGCGTGACCGACAGGCCGACCGTGCCAAGCTGCTCTTGGTCGTCGCCGTCGCGGATCTCGAAGACCAGACGATTCTCCGACAGCGACAGGCGCAGGCTGTAGGGGCCGGCGAAATCGCCGAGCGGCACGAAGCTGTTGTCCTCCAGCAGGTCGAAGATCGCGACCGCGCGCTCGTGTTCGATATCGGGATTGCGGCGGACCAGGGTCTGCTCGTCGAGCGCGATCCTGACGAGCCGCTGATCGCTCATTCCGCCTCACCGTCCGGGCCGTCCGTCCGGCCGTTCTTCATGCCGCCCTGCAGGCGGATTGCGACCGAGAGGGCGTGGGCCTGCAGGCCCTCGGCCTCGGCCAGCGCGACGGCCGCCGGTCCCAGGGCGGCCAGCGACTGCGGATCGGCGCCCAGCAGCGACGAGCGCTTCATGAAGTCCAGGGTCGAGAGGCCGGAGGCGAAGCGGGCGCTGCGCGCCGTCGGCAGTACGTGGTTGGGCCCGGCGAGGTAGTCGCCCAGCACTTCCGGTGTGTAGCGACCGAGGAAGATGCTGCCGGCATTACGAATTCGCGGCAGCAGCGCCTCGGGCTCCGCGACCGCCAACTCCAGGTGCTCCGGCGCGATGGCGTCGATCAGCGACGGCGCTTCCTCGGCCAGGTTATCGACCAGCAGGATGGCGCCGTGGCGCTCCCAGGAGCGGCTGGCGATCTCGCTGCGCGGCAGGCGTTGCAGATGCAGCGCAACCGCGCGCCGCACCGCTTCGGCGAAGCCTGCATCGTCGGCGATCAGGATCGACTGCGCCACGCTGTCGTGCTCGGCCTGGCTCAGAAGGTCGGCGGCGATCCAGGCCGGGTCGTTCTCGGCGTCAGCCACCACCAGGATCTCGGACGGGCCGGCGATGGAATCGATGCCGACCTGACCGAAGACCTGGCGCTTGGCTTCGGCGACATAGGCGTTGCCGGGGCCCACGATCTTGTCGACCGGGCGGATCGTCTCGGTGCCGTAGGCGAGGGCGGCGACGGCCTGGGCACCGCCGACGCGGTAGACCTCGTCGACGCCGGCGAGCTGCGCGGCCGCCAGCACCAGCGGCGCGGTCTTGCCGTCCGGCGTCGGCACCACCATCACGACGCGCGGGACGCCGGCCACCTTCGCCGGGATCAGGTTCATCAGGACGGAGGAGGGGTAGGCGGCGGTCCCGCCCGGGACGTAGACGCCGGCGGCGGCGACGGCCGTCCAGCGGTGACCGAGCCTGACGCCCAGGTCGTCGGTCCAGAGCGCGTCCTCCGGCTTCTGTTTCGCGTGATAGGTCTCGATCCGCGCCGCTGCCAGCTTGAGCGCCTCCAGCGTCTCGGGCGGGCAGGCGGCGGCGGCGGACTCCAGCTCCGTCCGGGGAATGCGCAGCGTTTCGGGCGTCAGCTCCAGCCGGTCGAAGCGGTGGGTGTAGTCGATCAGCGCCGCATCGCCGCGTGCGCGGACCGCCGCCAGGATGTCGCGGACCCGGCTCGCGACGTCTTCCTCCGGCGCTCGCTCCTCGGCCAGAAAGGCGGCGAAGGCGGCCTCGAAACCGGCGGTCGAGGTCGTGAGTTCACGTGGCATCGACAGCCTCCCGAAAACGCGCGATCCAGGGTTCCAGGCTCTGGCGCTCGGTCTTGAGCGCCGCGCGATTGACGATCAGCCGGGACGTGATCTCGGCGATCTGCTCCACCTCCACCAGGTCGTTGGCGCGCAAGGTGCTGCCGGTCGAGACCAGGTCGACGATGTGACGGCTGAGGCCCAGACCCGGCGCCAGCTCCATGGCGCCGTTCAGCTTGACGCACTCGGCGGTGACGCCGCGTGCGCGAAAGTAGCGGCGGGCGATATTGGGGAACTTGGTGGCCACCCGCACATGTTGCCAGCGTTTGGGGTCGTCGCTCTGCGCCTGTTCCGTCGGTTCGGCCACGGCGAGACGGCAGTAGCCGATGCGTAGGTCGACCGGGGCGTAGATGGCCGGATAATCGAATTCCATCAGCACGTCGGCGCCGGCCACGCCGAGCTGCGCGGCGCCGTAGGCGACGAAGGTCGCTACGTCGAAGGCGCGCACCCGGATGATGTCCAGCCCCGGCAGGTCGGTGGCGAAGCGGAGCTGCCGCGCCTTCTTGTCGAAGAAGGCGGGTTCCGGCGCAATACCGGCGCGCTCCAGGACGGGAATCAGTTCCTCGAGGATGCGACCCTTCGGCAGCGCGAGAACAAGGGGACGGTCGGAGGACATAGGGCGTTTCGCTTGCGGGAGTTTCGCCAGTCGGCGGCGACGGTTCGAAGGCTGTTAAGCCGCTACTTAGCCCTTGCGGTCCGAAGGGTCCAGCCGGCGGGCCCGCAGATCGGCCATGACGGTCGTTGCAGGAGTGGCCGTGAAGCCGCCTTTGCAGCCGTCAGGGCGTCGCGTCGGCCTCGACCAGATGGCGCGGCAGATCGCTGGCGGGCCAGGGATCCCCCAGGTCCTCCAGATGGCAGCGGATCTCGGCCACCTCCAATCGCAGGAAGGCACCGCCGGAAAAGTGGAAGGTGATGCGCTTCGGCTGACTCGCCACGGTCAGCAGATTGAGCAGGGTGGACTTGCGGCCACGCGGCAGGTTGCGGGTGGCCACGGCCTTCACGCGGTCGAAGATCAAGCCGCTGTGGGTGCGCCAGAACCGCGAGGAGTCCGCTGCCGCCCCGTCCTCGAAGCGTGCATCCCCGTCCTCGAAGCGTCCATCCTCGCTCTCGGTTCTGCTCGCTTCCGCTTGAGACGCCCTGCCGGTGCGCTCCCACATGAAGCGGTTGAGCACCAGGGCGAAGCGGCGTTCGCGCGGCAGGTAATCCATCTCGCTCAGCGGCACGATGGCATCCTGTAAAAGGGCGGCCATCACGTCCATATCGACCGCATCGCGGGCGCGCAGCTTCAGCCGCTCGGCCATGCCCCGGTTCCCCTCGGTCTCATCGCTTTCCTATGCCACCGCCGTCAGTCGGCCCGTTCGCGCTGGATATCGGCGCCGCAGGCGGCCAGTTTTTCTTCCAACCGTTCGTAGCCGCGATCCAGATGATAGATCCGGTTGAGCTCGGTTTCGCCCTCGGCCGCCAAGCCCGCCAGCACCAGGCTGACCGAGGCGCGCAGGTCGGTCGCCATGACCGGAGCGCCCAGCAGCGACTGGCGGCCGCGGACCAGCGCCGACGCGCCGTGCACGACGATGTCGGCACCGAGCCGCGAAAGCTCCGGCACATGCATGAAACGGTTCTCGAAGATCGTTTCCGTCACCATGGCCGCGCCCTCGGCCGTGGTCATCAGGGCCATGAATTGGGCCTGCAGGTCGGTGGGAAAGCCCGGGAAGGCCTCCGTCATGACATCGGTGCCGGTCAGTCGTCCGTTGGCCCGGCGCACGCGCAGGCCGCGGTTGGTCTCCTCGGTCGCGACGCCGGCCTTGTCGAGCGTTTCCAGAACGGCCGGCAGGTGCTCCGCCTTGGCGCCCAGCAGATGCAGGTCGCCGTCGGTGATGGCCGCCGCCATGGCATAGGTGCCGGCTTCGATGCGGTCGGGCACGACGGCGTGTTCCGCGCCGGTCAGGCCGGCGACGCCCTGAATGCGGATGCGGTCGGTCCCGGCCCCCTCGATCTTCGCGCCCATGCGGACCAGAAGGTCGGCAAGGTCGCCGATCTCCGGCTCGCGCGCGACGTTCACCAACTGCGTCTCGCCCTTGGCCAGGCAGGCCGCCATCATCAGATTTTCGGTGGCGCCGACGGAAATCTTCGGGAAGACCACTTCTCCGCCGATCAAGCCCTTGGGGGCCTTGGCCTTCACATAGCCGCCGTCCAGCTCGATCTCAGCCCCCAGGGATTTGAAGCCCTCCAGATGCAGATCGATGGGGCGCGTGCCGATGGCGCAGCCGCCCGGCAGCGAGACCTCGGCCAAGCCCTCGCGCGCCAGCAGCGGACCCAGCACCAGCACGGAGGCGCGCATCTTGCGCACCAACTCGTAGGGCGCCACGGTGGAGGCGATCCTTGGCGCCGCGATCTCCAGCACCCGGCCGCTATGGCCGTCCGGACCGCAGTCGCCGTTCAGGTGCAGCTCGGCACCCAGGCGCGTCAGCAGATTCGCCAGCGTCGAGATATCCATCAGGTGCGGCAGGTTCGACAGGCGTACCGTCCCGGGCGTCAGCAGCGCGGCGGCCATGAGGGGCAGGGCGGCGTTCTTCGCACCGCTGATCGAGATATCGCCTTTGAGCGGCTGGCCGCCGCGAATACGGATCTTGTCCATGTCGTCGGATGTCCCAGAGAGAAAGTACGGAGCGCGCCGGCCCAACCCCAACTGCCACGCCACAAGATCTAGCTGTTCCCAGCCTCTGGCTTCTAGACCATCGGCACCCAACGCTCAAGGCGTGGCGGCTCAAGGGACAGGCCGAGCGGCGGGACGGACCTCAGGCCTCTCCCGACCCGCAGGGCCGGTCCTTCTCGCCGGAGGCTTCGGAGCCGATTCCGGGTTGGGTGGTTCGGGATTGGGTATCCTGGCGTTCACGGGCTTGCTGCTTGCGACGGCGCAAGTTGGCCCGCAGCGCCTCGGCACGGCGCGCCTCTCGCACATCCGGCTTGGTGTTGGTCTTTGGTGCGTCCGTCATGATGTCACCTCTGCCAGCGTCCTGCGGCAGGGTCAAGGCAGCGACGCGGCAAAGCGAAGGCCCGGCATCAAGCCGCCAGGAGCCTACAAAGAGCCTTGCACCCTCCCGACCCAAGTGGCACATAGGGCGCCTTCGCGTGAGGGGCCTCGTTTCCGCCTTGTCGGTTTTACGGCGGCGGGCGGGACTCTTAGCCTCCTCGAGGAAGCCCGGCGCTGCCGTAGCTCAGGGGTAGAGCACTCCCTTGGTAAGGGAGAGGTCGAGTGTTCAAATCACTCCGGCAGCACCACTGAATTTCTCCGAAAATCAGTACTCTCGATGGCGCTGGACGCTCCGCGCCAACTCCGGCCGGAATCGAAAAGAGCCGCTCCGGTTCGGAGCGGCTCTTCGCGAATGGACGGGCATTGCGTCCGTGATCTCTAGAGATCGGGAATCTTAGGCCTGCCGTAGAGGTTGCTCCACGATCGACGAAAGCCCCTTGCACGCGACCCCCGTGCTCATTTCGCTCGACATTGGATCACCTCCTTTCTGCTGTTGAAGACACTTGGCTCCACAGCCGGGCGACTCGGCTGATGCCGACGACCGACCGACGCCAGCGTGGCAGGCTTGGCGTGGCTGTCAACGCAGAAAATGTTGCAGATGCCGGCCGCTAGCCGCGCGCCGTCAATTGCTCGTGCAACTGCACCCACTGCTGCAGCATCGGGCGCATCTGAGAGAGGTCGTAGCCCGCCTGGCCGGCCTCCGCGATCACAGCCTCGACGTCGCGGGCCTTGTGGCAGGCCTCCGCCAGTGCCCAGAGCGCGGTCGAGCGCGCACCGGAGCGGCAGTGGGCCAGCACCTTGCCGGGCGCGGCTTGAACGGCGGCGTGAAAGGCCTCGAGCGTTTCGGGCGAGAGCGACTGCGCCGTCATGGGCACGTAGCTGTAGGCCAACCCGGCCGCCTCGGCCGCGGCCCGCACCGCGTCGGAGGTCGGCTGCTCCGGCCCGCCTTCGCCGTCCGGCCGGTTGTTGACGATCGCCGTGAAGCCGTCGGCTTTCAGGGCCTCGATGTCGTCCGGTCCGATCTGTCCGCCGGCATAGACCTTGTCGTCCAGGCGCTTGGTCTCGACCATTCTCTCGCCGCTCCCCGTCAGTTTCGTCTCTACTCCGCCTTGCAGGTACGGGTTGGCCGCGCAGGCTGCAAGGGCTGCGGTTTCGTCGCTTGATAATATTCGTAAATCATTATATGAATAATTATGAATGTAAAGATGGCGTTCGAATCGACGGCCTTGGAGGACAGCGCGGCCGAGGCTGCCGCTTTCCTCAAGTCGTTCGCCAACAAGCACCGGCTGATGATTCTCTGCACGCTGGTCGAAGGCGAACGCTCGGTCGGTGATCTGGGGGAGCGGTTGGGGATCAGCCAGCCCAACACCTCGCAACAGCTCCTGCGCCTGAAGGCGGAGGGCCTGATCGACTCTCGCCGCGACGGACCGACCGTCTTCTACCGGCTGGCCGACGACAAGGTCCGGCCGATGATCGAGGCGCTTTACGAGCTGTTCTGCCCGAAGATCCGCTGAAGCGCCATCCGAACCCCAATCGAACCTTTGGTTCGGGACAGAGGCTGTGATGGAGATTGTGAACTTTACGCCTTACGCGGCGTTGGCTGGCGGCGCCTTGATCGGTCTCTCGGCCAGCTTGCTGATGCTGGCCAGCGGCCGGATTGCCGGGATTGCCGGGATCCTCGGTGGGCTTTTCCGGCCTGTGCCGGGCGAGTGGGGGTGGCGGATCGCCTTCCTTGTCGGTCTTCTCCTCGGTCCGATGCTGGTCGGACTGTTGGGTGGGCGCGTGCCGGCACCCAGCTTTCAGACCGGTACGCTGGGGATGATCGCCGCCGGCTTGCTGGTCGGTTTCGGCACTCGCCTGGGCGCCGGTTGCACCAGCGGTCACGGCGTTTGCGGGCTGGCCCGTCTCTCGCCACGCTCCCTGGCCGCGACCCTGATCTTCATGACCGCTGCGATCGTCACGGTCTACCTGCTGCGCCACCTCGTCGGAGGCTGATATCCATGTCCGCTCCAGCCGCGCCCGCGCCCCGCATCGCCGACAGAGTCAAGACCAACGCCGTGGCGCTGCTGGCCGGTCTGCTGTTCGGCGCCGGCCTGACGGTGTCTCGGATGATCGACCCGGCGAAGGTCATCGGCTTTCTGGACGTCTTCGGACGCTGGGATCCCTCGCTGGCTCTGGTGATGGCCGCGGCGGTGACCGTCACCTTTCTGGGTTTTCGGTTGGCCGGGGCGCAGGGGCGGCCCTGGCTGGCGCCCAAGACCTCCGGGCCCGCCAGGCAAGGCCTGGACCGGCGTCTGATCGGCGGCGCCCTGCTTTTCGGTCTCGGCTGGGGCCTGGCCGGTTACTGCCCCGGCCCGGCCGTCGCGGGCCTCGCCCTGGCTGAACTGCCGACGGTGATCTTCGTGGCCGCCATGCTGGCTGGGATGCTCTTGTACCATCTCACCTTGGAAGAACGCCGCTGACCGGCTCGAACCGGGGCGGCTCTTGGCAGGAGCGGGGCGGGCGCGGCAGACTGCTCTCGCCATGATCCCGACGACATCTTAGCCCTGCCAGCATCATGACTTTGCCCGCGCCTCAGCCGGAGACCGAGAGAGCGTCTGCCTTCGCCTATACGCCCTTCGACGGCGGCCCCTACCGGCTTGCGATGGGACTGCTGGCCCTGAAACCCGAAGCCTGGATCGAGATCGACCGGCACTACGACAGCTATCTGGCGGAAAAGCAGCGGCTTCTCGCGGAACGCTCCACAGAGGTTTTCGCGGCTCTGCCCGAGGCGGCTGCGGCAAGCCGCGAGCTTCGCGACCGGCTGGCCGCACACCTGACCCGCATTTTTCCCGAACGCTTCCGTCAGGAGGGGCGCGTCCTCACGAACCTGGCGCGCAATCGGCGCTTCGACCTGGACGGCAAGCTCCATCCGCTGGATCTGGCCGGCCGTCTGGTGCAGGAGGACCTCTGCCTGATGCAGGCAGGTCCCGAAGGCTACCGCCTGACCGCCGCGTCGCTCTGCTTTCCCACCCGCTGGCGGCTGCGCGACAAGCTCGGTCACCCCATGGGGCGGATCCATGGGCCGGTGCCTTTCTACGGCGAAAAGCTGGAGCGCCCGGTCGACCGCTTTTTCGAACGCATGAAGGCCGACAAGCCTGTCTGGCGGCTCAACTGGTCGCTGACCGACGATCCGGCGCTGTTCCAGCCGACCGGCCACAGCCGGCCGGACGTCGACCTTGGCATAACGGCGGAAAACGTCGGCGCGCGCGTGTTCTTCCGTGTCGAGCGCCAGACTTTGTGCCGGCTGCCGATCAGCGGGGCGATCTGTTTCGGCATTCGCATCCATCAGAATCCGCTGTCCGACGTCGAACGCGAACCGGGCCTGGCCGCACGTCTGGCCGCCGCCCTGCGGCAGCTTCCCGAGGAGGTGCTCTCCTACAAGTCGGTCACAGTCTTTCATGCGCCACTGCTGAGCTACCTCGACCGGGTCGCTGCGGGCGATTGGAGAAGTCCCTGCGGTAAAACATGAATAAATATGGTTAATAAATTGAAAAATATGAAGAAATATGGGTTTTACAAAAATCGTTCAACTACGGTTACCTCCGGCAAAGTCCGCTTTGATCGAGACGCGCGATTTTGTGGATAAGCTTCGGGAAAACTCGTTTTTCTGTGGAAAACATCGAAAACGATTGACCGGCGTCTTCACTCAATCGCGATCCTTCAGCCGCCACCCAGCGGCGGGAGAACGAGAGCTTCGGCCTCGGACAGGGCCTCCGACCCCAGGAGGTCGCCCAGACGGTCGCGCTGCGCCGCGGCGCCGGGCACCTCGGCTCGCGCCGCCGCCGCCAACCACCCGTAGGCGACGAGCGGATCGCCGCCGCCGCTGAGCTGAAGGATGCCGAGGTTGAGCGCCGCCTTGGCGAGACCTTGGCGCCAGGCCTGCTCATAGAGTTCTGCCGCCTTAGTGCGATCCCGGCGAAGGCCTTGCCCGGTCTCGGCCATGACGGCGAGGTTGAAGCTGGCGGCACCCACGCCTGCATCGGCCGCCGCACGATAGAGCGCGGCGGCGCGTGGCTGGTCCGGCGCTCCGAGCAGGCCGGTCTGCCAGGCCTGCGCGGTCTTGAAGAGCGCCAGCGGATGGCCTTGCTCGGCTGCTGCCGCATACCATCTGGCGGCCTCCGCAGGATCGGCTGCGGTTCCGATGCCCTCTTCGTGCATCTGAGCGGCCCGAAGCTGGGCCGACAGATCGCCTTGCGCGGCGCGCTGTTCGTACCAGCTTACGCCCAGCCGCTGGTCCCAGGGGAGCGCATCCCAAAGAGGGTCGCGCGCCTCCGCAGGGGCGATACAGACAAGGCCGGCGATTGCGATAAGAAGAGCCGGAAAGGAACGGGCTACGGGCCAGTTAGTCGACCGAGACGGCATCGAACCACCCGACTCTTCGCGGCTCCGCGCCCGCTTGCGGCGTGGTGAAGCAGTCGGCCTGGGCCAACGTCCGGTAGCACCAGCGCTCGGCCTTTAGCTGGGCGAGCACTGCGTCCGGGTCCGGCGAGCGCGCGCAGCCGCTCAGCAAAATCGCGCCTGCCAGGCCCAATGAAACCCAGACGCCTCGCTTACTCACCTGCCACCCCACTACGACCGTTCCGTGAAAAGCATAGGCAGGGATCGGCCGCCGCGCCAGCGGCTAGAGTTCTTGCGCCAGCGTCTCGAGTTTCCGCGCCAGCGTCTCAAGCTTTGAGGTCGACGACGACCCGCCCGCGCACCTTGCCCTGAAGGATATCTCCGGCGAGACGCGGCAGGTCGGCGAGAGTGGCGTCCACTTCCATCTCCGCCAGCTTGTCGAGCGGCAGCTCCTCGGCCAGCCGCTGCCAGGCGGTCGTACGTTGCGCCTTCGGACACATCACGGAATCGATGCCGAGCAGGTTCACGCCGCGCAGTAGGAAGGGGATCACGGTGGTGTTCAACTCATTGCCGCCGGCCAGACCGACTGCGGCCACCGAGCCGCGGTACTGCATCTGGGTCAAGACGCGCGCCAGCATGGGACCGCCGACGGCGTCGATACAGCCGGCCCAGCGCTCCTTGTCCAGCGGTCGGCTTGGTGGATCCGCCAGTTCGGCCCGCGTCACGATTTCGCCGGCGCCCAGATCGGTCAGGTAGGCCTCCGCCTCCGGCCGTCCGGTCACGGCAGCCACCTGGTAGCCTAGCTTGGCGAGGATCGCGACGGCGACCGAACCGACGCCTCCGGCCGCGCCGGTGACCAGGACCGGACCGCTCTCGGGCCGAACGCCGTGGGCCTGAAGGGCCATGACGGACAGCATGGAGGTATAGCCGGCGGTGCCGATCGCCATGGCCTGGCGTGTCGTCAGGCCGGCGGGCAGGGGTACCAGCCAGTCGCCCTTGACCCGCGCCTTCTGGGCGTAACCGCCCCAATACAGCTCGCCGACGCGCCAGCCGTTCAGGACCACGCGGTCGCCGGCTTTGAAATCGGCGTGGCTGCTGTCCGCGACGGTGCCGGCGAAGTCCACGCCGGGGATATGCGGATAGCTGCGCACCAGCCGGCCCAGGCCCTTGAGGACCAGACCGTCCTTGTAGTTCAGCGTCGAGTAGTCGACCTCGACCAGCACGTCGCCCTCGGGCAGGCGTTCGGCCAGGCGCTCGGTCTCCAACTCCTCGAAGCGGCTCTCGACCTTGCCGTCTTCGGACTCGTGCAGCATCAGCGCTTGAAACATCTACGTCTCCATGAGGGTGCGGCTGAGGGACGATGCCGCCGGGTCGCTAGGACGTAAGTCCTGCTCATTCCTATGCTTGGAGCGCGATCGCGCTCTAGTCGGGGACCCACTCCTGCAGCACCAGTTCCAGGGTGATGCAGATCGGGTTGGCGCCGCGCAGGAACGTGCCGCCGTAGACCTTGGCGTTGCAGTCGGAAATCGTGCCCTGCAGCAGGGCGCGGGGCATGCCGTCCTCGTCCGGCCGCAGCTCGCCGGCGAGGGTCAGGATCTCTATGCCCGGGCCCTCGACCGTGATGATCGAGGCTTCGTCGCCTTCACCGTAGCCCAGGGCCGCGTCGACCAGACTGCCGACCGCCGCGCGAACCACGCCGCAGGCGATGCCGGCTTCCGCCGCAGCGCTCTCGATCCCCCCGATCAGGTCCTGATTCGGCTTTAGACGGACAATGGCCAGGCGGCCGAACCGGCCTTCCTCGAACTCGGCTTCCACGCGTGAGTCGCTCATGCGGCTTGCTCTCCGGCAGGCTGGAAGATGTCGTAGTTGGTTTCCGCGTCGTAGGCGACCTGGAAGCCGGCGCCGCCGATGGCCGTGACCAGGGCCGTCACGCCGGCCGGGCCCAGTCTGCAGACCTTCGGCGGCAAGTGGCCGCCGTGGATGCGGCCTTCGCGGTCGACCACCACCGCATGGCAATGCAGCAGCGGTCTACCGGCGGCATCTCGGCCCAGGATGCAGTTGCCGCCGATCAGGCGCACCGGGCCGGCCAGTGGGGTCGGAGCCCCGTAGGTGGCGACCCGCTGGCCGCTGGCGTCGGGCTGACCGGTCAGGTACTGCATGGCCGAGAAGTCGCCGGCCAGAAGCTGCAGTCCGGCATCGGTGATTCCACGGGCGATCAAGGCGTCGGTCAGGCCGGTCAGCAGGTCGGCGCCCTCCGACAGCCGCAGGCGCAGGCTGCCGCCGGTCTCGAGCGACCGAACGATCCGGCGCGGTTCTTCGCCTTCGCCTGGGTGCTTGAGCTGTCTCACGGTCCCTTGCCCTCCTGCAGTTCGCCACGGCTGTAAAGCTCCTGCCGGATCAGGTGCTTCGGCACCTTGCCGTAGCCGGACTTCGGCAGCTCCGGCCAGAAGAAGACCCGCCGGGGCCACTTGTACTTTGCCAGCTTGCCGTCGAGGAAGGCGAGCAGCTTACCTTCGTCGGCCTGCTGTCCGTCTTCCAGCACGGCGACGGCGATACCGGACTCGCCCCATTTCGGATCGGGGACGCCGAGCACGGCGACCTCGCCCACGGCGGGATGGCTCAGCAGAACCTCCTCGGCCTCGCGCGGATAGACGTTGGAGCCGCCGGAGATATACATGTCCGAGGCGCGGCCGGTGATGAAGAGGAAGCCGCGCGCGTCCATGCGGCCCAGATCGCCGGTGTGGAACCAGCCGTCCCGCAGGGCCTTGGCGTTGGCCTCCTCGTTCTTGTAGTAGCCGCCGAAGACGGCCGGACCGCGCACGCAGATCTCGCCGTCCAGTCCGGGGCCGAGCCGACCGCCGTCGGGATCCTTGATCGCGATCTCCATCCCCGTGCGCGGATAGCCGCAGGAGCCGACGGGCATCTTGGCGTCGTCCCGGTCGTGCAACTCGCGCGGCAGCACGGTGATGTTCCCGGTCACCTCGCCGAGGCCGTAGTACTGCACGATCACCTTGCCGAGCTTGGACAAGGCCTCCTTCTGGTCCTCGCGGTACATCGGCGCGCCGGCGTAGATGACGTATTTCAGGCTGGAGTGATCGTAGCGATCGACCGCCTCGTGCCGCACCAGACGGGTCAGGATCGTCGGCACGGTGAAGAGGTTGGTGACCCGGTGCTCCTCGACCAGACGCCAGCATTCGGCTTCGTCGAAGGCCGTCGTGCCGGGAATCACCGAGCAGGCACCGCGCGCGACCTGGGGCAGGGCATGGGCGCCGGCGCCGTGGCTGAGGGGCGCCACCACCAGCGAGACGTCCTGCGGCCCGGTGTCGGGCATCAGGTCGGCGATGTGGTTGGTGACCACGAAGGCCATTTGCCCATGAGTCAGCACAGCGCCCTTGGGCTTGCCCGTGGTGCCCGAGGTGTAGAAGAACCAGCAGGGATCGTTGTGCGAGACCTCGGCCTCGAAACCCGGCGCGCCCTGCTGCTCGGCGATCAGCGCCTCGTAAGCTTCCTCGCCTGGGCGCGGCTGGCCGATGGCGATCCGCCGCTCCAGTCCGGTGGCATCCGCATGCTCGGGAAAGACGTCCTCGTAGATCAGCGCCCTGGCGTCGCTGTTGCCGGCGAGGTAGGCGACCTCCGTGGGCGTCAGGCGTACGTTGGTGGGAACCCAGACGGCGCCGAGCTTGAAGGCGGCCCACTGGCTCTCGAAGAGCTGGTTGCAGTTGCGCGCGTGTACCAGCAGCTTGTCGCCCTTGCCGAGTCCGCGCGCGGCCAGGGCGGCGACCAGCGCGTTGACCCGCGCGTCGATCTCGGCCCAGGTCCAGGTCTGTGCGCCCCAGACCAGTCCAGGGCTTTCGGGCAGCCGCCGCGCCACGTCGGACAGCAGCCGGCCCAGATTCATTACGTCACCCATCCGGCGTTTCGCCGCTCCCTCATCGTTTCTTGCTTTGCCTGTGTCTTAGCATCGGGGCGATGCGGCGTCACGGGGCAGGGTCGTAACGGCAAACGGCAGAGTGCGAGGCACTCTGCCGTTTGCGGAAGTCTGCGAAGACCCTGTTCGTCTGCCTGGGGAGACGCCGCTACTTCAGCGGCTCCAGAATCGAGACATAGTTGGCGACGGCGGCGCCGCCCATGTTGAAGATACCGGCCAGGTCCGCTCCCTCGATCTGCATGTCGCCCGCGACGCCGGTGAGCTGCATGGCGCAGAGCGCATGCATCGACACGCCGGTGGCGCCGATCGGGTGGCCCTTGGACTTCAGACCGCCGGAGGGATTGATGGGCAGCTTTCCGTCCTTCCGGGTCCAGCCTTCCAGGGCCGCTTTCGCGCCCTGGCCCCGCGGCGTCAGGCCCATGGCCTCGTATTCCAGCAGCTCGGCGATGGTGAAGCAGTCGTGGGTCTCGACCAGCTTCAGGTCTTCCAGCTTGGTGCCGGCGGCGGCATGGGCGCGGTTCCAGGCTTCGCTGCAGCCCTCGAATTTGACGATGTCGCGCTTGGACAGCGGCAGGTAGTCGTTGACCTGCACGTTGGCGCGGAAGCGCACGGCCTTACCCAGGCCGCTCGCCGTCTCCTCGTCGGTCAGAACGATGGCGGCGGCGCCGTCGGAGACCAGGGAGCAATCGGTGCGCTTCAGAGGGCCGGCGACATAGGGATTCTTGTCGCTGACGCTGCGGCAGAAGTCGTAGCCCAGGTCCTTGCGCATCTGGGCGTAGGGATTCGCGACGCCGTTGGCGTGATTCTTGGCGGCGATCGCGGCCAGGGCTTCGGACTGGTCGCCATGGCGCTGGAAGTACTGGTTGGCGATGACGCCGAAGACGCCGGCGAAGCCGCCCTCGATCTCGCTCTCTTCCTTGACGTAGGAGGCCTTGAGTAGGGTCTGGCCGATTTCCGCGCCGGAGATGCCGGTCATCTTTTCGACGCCGACCACCAGGACGAAGCGGCCCTCCTTGGCGGCGAGTGTCTTGAGGCCCTGGCGGATGGCGGCGGAGCCGGTGGCGCAGGCGTTTTCGACCCGGGTCGCCGGCTTGAATCGGAAGGCGTCCGACGTCTGCAGAACCAGCGAGGCGGGGAAGCCCTGGGGCGAGAAGTTCTCGCCGTAAGTGCCCAGGACGATCTCATCGATGTCCGCAGGCTCCAGGCCGGCATCTTCGACCGCCTGGATCGCCACCTGGGCGATCAGGGATTCGACGTCGTCCTCGGCATGCTTGCCGAACGGCGTATGGGCCCAACCGACGATGCAGCCGCTCATGGCGCGTCTCCTCCAGCGATGTTTTGCTCTCGTTTGTGGCTGCAGATATAGCCGGTCGCGGGGCGCGCTACCAGTGTGCGCCCGGCATAACTCCCCTGAAACCGAGGCTGCCTGGCTTCAATCGTCGTCCTCGTCCTCGAGGGTTCTTTCTTCCTGAGGGCCGAGCAGGCTGGCGCAGGCCAGTTCGTAGCCGTCCGGGTCGCGCAGGGTGAATTCGGCGACGCCGTAGGTCTGCTCTTCCAGCGGCCCCGGCGCGTAGCCACGTTCGGCCAGCTCCTCGTGGGCCGCCTGAGCGTCGGGGACATAGAAGTAAAGCAGGGTGTCTCCATAGCTCGGACGCTGGCGCCTGGCGTTGCTGTCGGCAGCGTCCGGGCGGTTGAGCATCAGCGCGATCTCGCCATGGCGGATCAGCGCCCAGATCGGCTTGCCCTGCAGGTCGTGCCGGTTCTCGACCGTAAAGCCGAGGGCGTTGCGATAGAAGTCCAGACTCACATCCAGATCTTCTACATTAATCAAGGGAATCAAGCGATTGAGAATCATGATTTTTCCTCCTCCAGCGTGACCGTTCGGCTGGGGCGCTTTCCGGGATGTCCGAGGCGGATGCATAGGGGAGGGAGACCGGCCGGGGCAATCCCATAAAAGAGATCAGACCCGGATGTCCGTGCCGGCATCGCCGGGCTTGCGGCCCGGCGGGGGCCCGGCCAGGACTTCCAAGGTGAGCTGCCAGCGCTCGGTGGCCTTGGCGGCGCCGTAGCCTTGCTCGTAGGCCGTACGGCCGGCGGCCGCGAGCCGATCGGCCTGCAGCGGGTCCATCAGCAGTTTATCGACGGCCAGGGCCAGGGCACGGGGGTCGTCGGGTGCGACCAGCAGCCCGTCCCGGTCGTGGCCGATCAGGGCCGCCGGACCGGGAGCCGCCAGCGCGATGGTCGCGCGCGCGGCCGCCCAGCAAGCGACGACCGGCAGGCCGATGGGGTCGTCCTGCCGGGCGATGACGGCCAGGTCGGCGGCGGTCACCGCCGCTTCCGCGTCGTCGACCAGCCGCACCCGGTTGGTCAGGCCGGCCTGGCGGATCGCCTTTTTCAGGCGTTTCGTCTTGCGGCCGCAGGGCAGCAGCCAGAGCCAGACATCGGGCAGTTCCGTCCAGGCGTCGAGCAGCAGCGCGGTCCCGGAGCGGTCGCGGGCCGGGACGGCGACCAGGTCCACGCCCTCCGGCGTGTCCCAGCGCTGGCGCAGGAGCGGATCGGCAGGTACGCCGACCGCCGGCTCCGGCACGACAGGCGCCAGCAGCCCGACCTCGTCCGCTGGCCAGCCTTGTTCGCGCGCGTAGTCGACCAGGTCCTGCGTCGGTGCGACCAGACGTTTGGCACCGGCGTGGGCGAAGGGCGCGATTTCCTCGTAGCTCAAGAGAATGCCGAGGCGGACCGCCTTGCTGCCGGCTGCGCGCGGCCGGTCCAGCGCACGGGCGGCCTCGGCGCCCCAGATCAGCAGGAGGTCGGGCCGGACGATGGCCAGCTCATCGGCGATCCGCCGGCGCGTGACCAGGTCGAGAAAGCTGCGGTAGGGGGCCGTGCGCTGCCCCACGCCGCTGTCGGACAGAGCCTGAGTCCAGTCCGCGGACACCACGGCGCGCTGCACGAAGGGCGGCGCCGACTCGTCGCTGGCCATGCCGGCCAGTGCGCTCAGCAGCGCCACGACGGTCTCTCCCTGAGGGGAGGCGGCGGGGGCGGCACAGAGATGCAGGCAACGCAGCAGAGGACTCTCCCGTTCGGCTTACCGGTGCCGCAGTCTGTGTCGAACAAGGTTTCCGGAACGTTGAGGTGCGTGCAGGCCCGGCGGAGCTCTGCTATCCAAGGTCCCGCCATGCCCCCGTCCGCCTCGACCGCAAACCCAGCCTCTTCGACGGCAGCCTCGGCAACTGTAGCCTCGGCGCCCGCCCCGCTCACCCGGATTCTGGTGATCAAGCTGAGCGCTTTCGGAGATTTCATTCTTTCCCTGCCGGCGCTGCAGGCGATCCGCAGCGCGCATCCGCGGGCCGAGATCACGCTGCTGACCACGGCGCCCTATCTCGGCCTTGCCGAGGCCAGCGGTCTGTTCGACCGGATCTGGACCGACAGGCGGCCCTCGGTCTGGCGGATCTGTGCCTGGGCCGGACTGCGGGCGCGCTTGCGCACGGCCGGTTTCGAGCGGGTCTACGACCTGCAGCGCAACGACCGCACGGCGCTCTACTTTCGCCTGATCGGCCGGCCCAAGCCGGAGTGGGTCGGGATCGTGCAGGGGGCGAGTCACCGCTACGGCGCCATGAACGAGACGCGCCACATCGCGGAGCGGGAGCGCGATCAGTTGGCGGTCGCCGATGTCGCCGTGCCGGAGCGGGCCGACCTCGCCTTTCTCGACGGCGATCTCACGTCCTTCGATCTGCCGGCCCGTTTCGCACTTCTGGTGCCCGGTTGCGCGCCGAAGCGTCCGGAGAAGCGCTGGCCCGCCGAGCGCTACGGTGCCCTGGCGGCGGTCCTGGCCGAGCGCGGCCTCCGGCCGGTGCTGCTCGGGACCGCGGCCGAGGCGGCGGCGCTGGATCGCGTGGCGGCGCTCTGCCCGCCGGCGCTCGATCTGCGCGCGCGCACCTCGATCGGACAGATCGCCGCCTTGGCCCGGCGCGCCGAGCTGGCGGTCGGCAACGATACCGGGCCGATGCACGTGATCGCCGCCGTCGGCTGCCCGACCTTATCGCTTTTTTCCGGCGCCTCGCAGCCCGTGAAGATCGCGCCGCGCGGCCCCTCCACGGCTTGGCTGCAGCGCCCGGAGCTTGAGGCGCTAGAGCTTGCGGACGTTCTGGAAGCGCTGCAGCAGGTCGGTCCCGGCCTCGACCACCGGGCCGACCTCTAGGCCGTCCATGGCCTCCTCCGCTCCGGCGGGATCGATGCCGGCGCGGCTTTCGGGCGTTCGCACCACCGCCGTCTGCGGCCCCCAGGGGGCGATGCGCAGTTCGTCGCTCGGGCCGAGGAGGCCGAGGGTTGGACAGCCAGCGGCGGCGGCCAGGTGCAGGAAGCCGGAGGCGTTGCCCAGATAGAGGTCGCAGCGCTGCAGCGCCGCCGCCAGCACCGGCAGCGGGGCACGGCCGACCCAGTCGAGCCGCCGCGCGCGCGGCAACCGGGCCAAGAGGGGATTGGCCAGTACCCGCTCGTGCTTCGCCGCGACCACGGCGATGCGCGCGCCGGGGAGTGGGCCGTCCGGGGCCGTAAGGGTCAAGGCCGCCTCGGCGAAGCGTTCGACCGGCCAGGTCGCCTTGGCTCCCTCGGCTGTCGGGCCGACCGCCAGGACAGGAGAGCCGCCGGAGGTGTCGGCGTCGGACAAAAGGCGCAGCGCGGCCCGGTGGTGCGCCTCGGCGAACCAAAGCCGGAGACGCTCGGGCGGCGGCGCTCCCAAGAGCGCGGCCAGTTCCGTCACCAGGTGGCGGTCCGGAGATCCGCGTCCCGCCGCGAGGCGCCGCCGCGTCGGAAGAAAGTACCGCAGGATCGCGCCGCGCAGATCGGCCACCAGCGACCAGGGGGTCTTGACGGTCCTCAGCCAAAGCGTCAGCCAATCCCGGCCCTTCGCTTGCGGCTCCAGAAGATGAATGCGTTCGAGCCGCGGCATGGCGCCGTAGAGGGGTGCCACCGCCCGACTGGCCACCAGAGTGAAGCGCGCCGCCGGATACCGATCCAGGAGCTGGGCCAGACAGCCGCCCGCCAGCACCGCGTCGCCGAGTTGTGTCGGGAGAACGACCAGAATCCGCATGTAGCGGGCTGTATGGCAGGCCCTGTCTCGCTTGCCAAGCTGCCTCCGGTTGCCCATCTGCGGGAAGGTGAAACAGGCGAGGAAAAAGCGATCATGAGCAAGCTGTCGGCGCACATCATGGAGCAGCGCGGCCTCCTGCAGGCCAGCGGCGCGGACGCCCGCAGTTTCCTCCAGGGCATCGTCTCCAACGATGTCGAGCGGGTCGCGCCCGAACGGGCGATCTGGGCCGCCTTCCTAACGCCCCAGGGCAAGTACCTGCACGATTTCCTGATAGCCGAAGGCCCCGAGGGTGTCCTGCTGCTCGACTGCGAGGGCGAGCGCCGGAGCGACCTGCTCAAGCGCCTGAAGCTCTACAAGCTGCGCAGCAAGGTGCAGCTGTCCGACCGGACGGAAGACCTGATCAGCCTGGTGCTCTGGGGCGAAGGCGCCCCGGCGGCCGCGGGCCTGCCGGCCGACCCCGGGGCGGCCAGGCCCTTTCACGGCGGCAGCCTCTTCGTCGATCCGCGCCGGGCGGAACTGGGCTTGCGTGCGCTGATCCCGCGTTCGGCGCTGACGGCGGCCCTGGCCGAGCTGGATGCCGAGCCGGTCGGCCTCGGCGTCTGGGAGCGAACGAGGATCGCTGCCGGTGTGCCGGACGGTAGCCGCGATATGCAGGTGGACAAGGCGATCCTGCTGGAGAACGGCTTCGACGAGTTGGGCGGCGTCGACTGGACCAAAGGCTGCTACATGGGGCAGGAGCTGACGGCTCGCACCAAGTATCGCGGCCTGATCAAGAAACGTCTGCTGCCGGTGGAAATCGCCGGACCGCCGCCGGAGCCCGGCACGCCGGTGACCAAGAACGGCAAGGAGGTCGGCGAGCTTCGCTCGGTCGCCGACGGCTTGGGCCTCGCACTGCTTCGCCTAACCGCGCTGGACAATCTGGCGCCGGACACCCTGCTCGCCGGCGAGGCCAAGCTCACGCCGAAAAAGCCCGACTGGGCGGCTTTCTAGCCTAACCCCAAGCGCGTCGTCAGCGCCTGTCCGAGTTCGGCCAGACGGGTGAAGGAGGAGGCGCCCGGCGGTAGGGTCAGGTCCCCCGCCGCCTTCAGGCCGGCGGTTCCGAAGCGCTCCCGCAGAGCCTCCACCAGCCAGCCTTCGGCCTGAGCGCGGCGGCGGCGCGTCAGACGGTCCGTCTCCGTCAGCCAGGCGTGGTGACGCTCGAGGGCTGCGATCAGCTCGGGCAGACCCTCGCGGGTCTCCGCGGAGACGGCACGGGCCTCGACGGTCCAGCCGTCCTCCGCCTCGCTGAGACCGAGCGCGCCGCGCAGGTCGGCCAGGGCCCGCCGGGCCGGCGGGCCGGTGTCCGCCTTGGTCACCACGGCCAGATGCGGAACCTCGACGATCCCGGCCTTCATGAACTGCAGGGAGTCGCCGCTGCCGGGCTGGACGCAGAAGACCACCGTATCGACCACGCCCGCAACGTCGGTCTCGGACTGGCCGACCCCGACCGTTTCGATCAGTACCCGGTCGAAGAGGGCGCGCATCAGCACCATGGCGGCTACGGTCTGATCGGCCAGTCCGCCCAGCCGGTCGCGCGCCGCCATGGAGCGGATGAAGAGGCCGGCATCGCCGCCGTTGCTCGCTAGCCGCACCCGATCGCCCAGCAGGGCCCCGCCCGAGCGTTTGGAGGAAGGATCGACCGCGATCACTCCCACCGTAAGGCCGGCTTCGCGGTAGGCGCCGATCAACGCTCCGGTCAGTGTCGACTTGCCGACGCCGGGCGGGCCGGTAAGGCCGAGAGTCTGGCCAAGCGCGGCCGTTTCCGCTTCGGCCAGCAGGGCCAGGACGCCCGGTGACTCGGGCGCCCGTTCCAGGTACGCCAGCGCGCGGGCCAGGGCGGGCTTGCCGCCGCTCCTGAGCCGCGTGAGCGTGAGGTCGTCGCTGACGGTCTCGATCATGCGCCAGACAAAGCAGAGCCAGGGTCTCTCGGCAAGTCCGCTTCCGGCAGAGGCGGCTTTCTTCTCCGCCCTCGAGCCGCTACACCGCGCAGTCATGGATCGGACCCTCTTCTTCGGTGTCGTCGCCGCGTTGGGCCTGGCTGCCGCGTTGGCCGGCTGGGCCCTTGGCTGGCCCGGCCCCGCTCTGGTCGCCGCGGCTGGTGCCTGGGCGAGACTGCAGTTTCGGCTCGGTGAGGTGGCGGGCCAAGCGCAGGCCCCGCCCGACACCTTGACGGCGGCCCTGCCCTGGGGATCTGCGCTGGCCGCAATGGTGGCCATCGCCTGGATCTTCTTGGCGGGCTGAGCGCCGCACGGCATGCTGGGATGATGGAGACCCCTCGAAACCCAGAAGAGTCCAAGACCCCGGAGGCGGGAGCGGTCAGCGACACCGTCACCGACCACTACGCGCGCTCCGGCAGCCTGGCGCAGCGCATCCTCGATCTCGCCCATGGTTTGGCCGGCGGCGGCCCGACGGTCGACGACCTGGCGCCGCTCGACCAGTTCCACATGCGCGGAGAGGAAGCGACGGTCGAGTTCGCCGAGATGGTGGCGCCGCAAGCCGGCTGGTTCTGTGTCGACCTGGGCTGCGGGATCGGCGGGCCGGCCCGTTGGCTGGCCGCGCACTGCGGGGTCGAGGTGTTGGGCCTCGACCTGACCGAAAGTTACTGCCGGGATGCGGCGAGCCTGAGCCGGGCCATCGGCTTGTCGGACCGGGTGCGTTTTGCCTGCGCCGACGCAACCGGCCTGCCGCTGGCCGAAGATTCGCTGGATCTGGTCTGGACCCAGCATGCGGCCATGAACGTGCCGGACAAGAAAGCGCTTTACCGGGAGGTGGCCCGGGTCCTGAAGCGCGGCGGCCGGCTCGCGCTGCACGACATCATGGCTGGGCCGGAGGGACCGCCGCACTTCCCCGTGCCCTGGGCCGCGACTCCCGAGGGGTCTTTCCTGCTGCCCTCGGGCGAGATCCGGACTCTCCTGGCGGCGGCGGGGTTGGAAGAGCTGGTCTGGCACGACCACACCGCCGATGCGCTGGCCTGGATCCACCGGCGCCGGGCCGACCTCGAGGCCGGCGAGCCCCGCCCGCCGGGACCGCATCTCTTCCTCGGCGATGGTTTCAAGGAGATGGCCTCAAACCTCGGCCGCAACCTGGAGGAAGGACGCATCACGGTGCACATGGCGCTGCTGGAAAAAACCTCTGTCCCATATGCTTAGAAGAAAATTCCAACCTTATTTCTCAGCCCGTTCCTAGTCGACGGCGGGGTCGGGGATCCAACCGGCGGCGACCGCGGTCTTTTCGTAGGGCGAGGCGACGGCGCGGGCGAAGAGGGCGGCCTTGAGCGCCGCCGTGTCGAGATCCGGGTCGGCCGCCAGCAGCCGCGCGGCCAGAGCGGCGACGCGCGGCACGGCGTAGCTGGAGCCGGAGGCTCGGCCGGCGCCGCCGCGGAAGTCGACCACAGGCAGGTTCTCGGCCGGAACCATCAGGTCCACGCTCGCCGCCCCCCAATTGGAGCCCGGTGCCAGACGACCGAAGCCGTCGGCCGAGGTGACGACCACGAGGTTCGGCAGGTCCAGCGCGGCCGGCCAGAGCGGTTCGCGGTCGAGGTCGCGCCCGTCGTTGCCGGCCGAAACGATGGCCAGGAGCTGGGGGTGCGCCTCCAGAGCTTCGGCGAAGGTGCGCCAGTCGTCCGGATCGCGACTGCCGAGCGGCATCGCCAGAATGCGGGCTCCGGCGGCGGCGGCCCGTTCGATCAGCGGCCCGAGCCGGGTCATGTCCGGGCGCGGATAGCGGTAGGGGATCAAGGCGGCCGTCGGCGCCTCGCGGACCAGGACGGAGGCGACCGCGCTGCCGTGGCGGATCGGTTGGAACGCGCTGCGGCCGAAGTCGCCGTCATAGGGCAGGGGGTCGAGATCCCAGAAGTCGTAGCCCAAGGGCTGCCCTTCGGGATCGCGCGCCAGGCGGTCGCGGTAGAGCGGCAGGTCGTAGGCCAGACCGGAATCGACCAGCGCAACCCTCGGCCCGCCCGGATCGCGGCCCTCCGGCCAGGGCGCCTCCAGAATCTCGCGCCAACGAACGCTCTCCAGGTCGCCGTCGAGCTGGTCCAGCGCGGCCGGCCGGCCCTCGCGATGGATCAGCCGGCGTCCGGCAAAGACCTTGCAGTCGCCGCCGGCGACCGCCTGCAGCCGGGCTCGCGGCTGGCTCTCCTCCAAGCTATGGTACTCCGCCGTGAAGCGCCGGAGTTGCCCGCCGGGCTGCAGGCGCAGGAGGCGCAGCTCGCCCTGGCCCGGCAGCGCGAAGACCTGCTCGAGGGCGACGATCTGGCCGTCCGGCCCGCGGGCGTTCTCCTCCAGCAGCCAGGCGCCCGGGAGCTGCATCTCCGCCTCGACTCCCGACAGCGGGCCGACGCCGCAAAGCCGGTCGACGGCCAGCAGAAGCCAGCCGCGCGGCGTCGCCGGTTCGGTTGCTTGCAGCGGAGCCGACCAGAGCGCGGCCGACCAGAGCGCGGCGGCGACCAGCGGGAGCGCGCGCGCCTGGGTCCTACGGTACCGCAGGCCTGTCACGACGGCGTCAGGACGATGAGGGGTGCGACCATGGTGTCGGCAGCTTCGCCGGGAGCATGCCCGGCGTCAATTCGGTGACCCCGTCGGTGGCCCCGGATCGGAACGCCGGACCGCTGCCGTTCGGGGAATGCCGGGGCTCTAGACAGCGCCGGCCCGATTGCCTATACACGCTCCCTCGCTAGGCAGCGCGCCGGTTTCGTACCAACACCGAGCGCCCGATCTTCCTGAGAGATCCCGGCCCCGGCGCCCAGGTAGCTCAGTTGGTAGAGCATGCGACTGAAAATCGCAGTGTCGGTGGTTCGATTCCGCCCCTGGGCACCACCCTCTTGGGTAAGCACTTTACCTCTTGGCCGAGTAGCTTTTGCGCGCCAAACGTGTATACCGCTTGGCTTTCTTGGTCGTCTTCCATCCGGTGGATCGCGATCACCCGCACGACCCGACTACCGCAGAAAGTGGCCGGCGCTTCCGCACCCACCACTTGGGACACGCTTAGCCCCTCGTCGCCCCGCAAGATTTCGCGATGGCCGGTATCGATGTCGATCAAGCCGTCCTCATCGCTATGCGCGAAGACGGATGGCGTGTTCATGTCTGCCATGGCAGTGACCGCGTCGACGCGTATGGGCCGTTCGAGACAGACGCCGAAGCTGAGATTTTACCCGTCTAGCACGAAGAAGATCTATGTAATTCCCTTGTATACTCCCTCGGTGTATCCTGGACATCACAAGCCAGAATCCCGGGGGCAGTCGTGAAGTTCGATCTCAATCGTCCAGCCGTTACGATCCATCAGAACCGCGAGATCGGTATGGTCGCGAGAGTCCTGGACTCCGACGGCTCTGACCTCGCCGTTTGTACCGGCACCGGGTGCTGGGCCCGCGCCGAGTACATCGCTCTCGCCCTGCAGTTCGATGCGCTCTGCACGGCGCGCGGGTCGAACGGCAAAGAGGCCCTGGAAGAACTCACGACCGCCCTGATCGAGGCGTTGGGCAACATCGACCTAAAGCGCCAAGCCTGAAGACCGGCGTCAGAACCCCGCTCTCACGGACTCGTCCTGCAGGTCCGGGAGAGGAGTGCCGCTCTCCGATCCCGGACCCGCTTTTTCGCGACGAACCTTACTGGAAGAGATTCGCCTGCCAGTTCATGTTGGGCAGTTCCTCGACGACTTCGAACAGAAGCGTCTCGGAGAAGTTCCGGCCGTAGCGATCCCTCGTTTCGACCTCGAGTCGGTGGACGCCCTCGGGCAGGTCGCTCGGCAGATCCACGCGCCAGAGGTGGCTGGACTTCAGAGTCAGCATCCAGTCCTGGAAAGGGCCGGGACGGTTCGTGTTCCATCTGTAGTCGCGCCAGGTCCGGTAGCCGGCGGTCTCCTCGCCGCCCGCGAGCGAGCGGAAGCTCTGGCGGCCCTGCGTCGACTGCTTTGCGAGCGCGTAGGGGTCGGCGAACTCGGGACCTTCCAGGGCCACTTCACCCTCACCGGCTTGGGTCCGTGTCGCCTCCAGTGCCTCGCCGCCGTTGATCGAGATCGAGACCTCGCTCTCCCGCGAGCCGTTCCAGACGTTGATCGCGACCCAGGTCCCTTCGGCGAGATCGGCCGTCGTCAGCATGTTTCTGTCGCCGAGATCGTTGACGGTCACGGACGGCAGCGCGTCGCCGGGAACGGAGTTGTCTGCGGTGAAGGCGATCAGCCGGGCCGCCCAGTCGCGGAAGCGTGGCGTGTTGAAGGAGGCGTGAAGCTGCTCGCCTTCCGGTCCGTCGAAGGTCCTGAAGGTGTCGACGTAAGTCGCGCCGTCGAACTCGAGCAGGTAATAGCCACGCGGACTGCCGAGACGCTGCGTCGCGTGGGGAACGCCACGGTCGTTCAGATCGCCGGCCCACCAGGAGCCGGAAACGGCGCCGGTCACGATCTGGTGGAAGCGCGCGGGACCGGTCCCCGTATGCGCCTTCCACCCCTCGAAGACCTCGCCCGGCAGGATCTGCTCCGTGGTGTGGGTGTGGCCGGACAGACCCAGCGCCGGGCGGTCGCCGATGATGTCGTAGAGCGCCTGCAGGTTGTCGGTCTGGTGTTTTTGCTCGTCGGCGTCCGTGAAGCTGACGAAGGGGATGTGGGCGCTGACGACGATCAGCTTGTCCTCCGGCACCAGGGCCAGGGTGTTCGCGAGCCAGTCGAGCTGACGGTCGTGGAGCACGCCGTTGTAGGTCGTGTCGGCGGCGGGATCGCAGAAGTCGTGGTCGTCCACGCCGTTGCAGGGATAGCGGACATTGTCGAGGACGACGAAGTGCACCTGTCCAATCTCGAAGGAGTAGTACTCCGGTCCCCACTCCCGCCGGAAGGTGTCGAAGGAGTGCTGGTCGGACGGTGCATCGAAATCGAAATCGTGATTTCCGGGCACGAAGTACTGGGGGACGCCGCCGACCGAAACGATGTCCTTGAAGCGCGGATAAAGCGAGAGATCGTCCCCCATCACGTCGCCGGCGAAGAGCAGGCATTCGGTGGAGGCGTTGTCCCGCGCCGCCAGCATCCGGCCGAGGGTCTCGCGAACGTAGCTGACCTCCGCATTGCTGTAGGGCTGCGTGTCGCCGAAGACCAGGCACTGGAAGGACTCCCCAACGTCGTCCTCGATCAGCGGAAAGTTGACGGCCTGGGGCAGCGGCCCGGTCGGTGCGATCCCGTCGAACCGCAGCTCCGGCGAGCCGGCCGGCTTGTGCAGATAGCTGAACTGCGGCACCAGGTCCTCGTCGAGAGGCGTCGCGTAGCCGGCCGGCTTGGTGATGAAGAGGTTCATGTCGTCGGTGGCCGGCAGGGCATAGCTGCCGTCCTCCGCCGTCGCGACGACCTCGCGTCCGTTCGAGACCAGGACGTTCGCCAGGCCGGCCTCGCCGTCGTCGAGCCGGGAATTCCGGTTGGCGTCGAGGAAGACGCGGCCCCGTGCCGTCGGCTCTCCGTCGGCGACGGCCTCTCCGCGGATCACCTCGACGCTGCCGATGTAATCGATGTCCTTGGCGTCGGCGGCGAGGCTGAAGGCCACCGCCGCCGAAAACCCAACCAGACCGGCGATCCGACTCATTCCGCTGCTCCGTCAATTGCTATGCGTCGAAGGAAATACCATTCGAAATACAAGGATAGCGGGGGAATGTGATGCGGCCATTTCAGCGCCGCGATAGTTTTGCACAAGTGCCATGACATCGTGAGGCTCGTGGAGCGCGCCGTCCAACGCCTTGGATTTGTTGTTTCGTTTAGATTTTGTAGATGCCGGTGAGACTAAGGAGTCGTCACGAGAGACCTTTGCTTCGGCGCGCGTGCGGATGCTGGCGTTGCGCGGAGGAAGACGGAGACACGTCCCGGTAACACCAAGGCTCTTGCGCAAAGCCCTCGTCTGATCTTTAGAATCCGGCATGCTGATCGTTTCCTACGACCCGGTTCTCGTCATCGCTTCGGTGCTGGTCGCCGTGATGGCGGCCTATACCGGCCTGCGGCTGGCCAGCGGGCTCAGTCAACTCGACGCGGTCACACGGAAACAGGAAATCGCGAAGGCCGCGACCGCGCTGGGCGGCGGGATTTGGTCGATGCATTTCATCGGCATGCTCGCCGTGCAGATCCCGGTTCCGATCCGTTACGACGCGCTCGCCACCCTGGGATCGGTGCTGGTCGCGATCCTGGTGACGGGGCTCGGCCTGCTGGTCTTGCACTCGGGTCCCCGGACCCGCCGGCGCATCTGTTTCGCGGGCACTCTGACTGGTCTCGGCATCGTCTCGATGCACTACATCGGCATGTCGGCCATCGGCGGAAACTGCATCGTGGTCTATAAACCGGCCGGCTACGTCATCTCGACCGCGATCGCGATCGCTGCCTCGATCGCGGCGCTCTGGCTGGCCTATAGCCGACGTACCAAGCTTCAGATCGCGCTGGGCTCCGTCCTGCTCGGCATCACCATCGCCTCGATGCACTACTCGGCGATGATCTACACGCGCTTCTTGCCGACGACCGAGATCCTGCTGCTGGAGGAACCGAACCTCTCGTCGGGTATGCTGGCCCTGGTCGTTGCCTTCGCCGCCTTCCTGATTTGCGGCCTGTTCCTGCTCACCGCGATCCCGGCGCGCGCCGTGAATAGCGCGCTGGAGCCCGTGCCCGACCTCGGGACATCTCATCCTCCCCAGTCACCGCAAACCGGACCGCCGATGCCCGCCGTCGATCTTCCTGCCGTCGCGGCGGTGCCGGTCGGTGCCGTCTTCACGCCGGCCGGCGCCGCGGCCGATACGGCTCGAGACATGACAGTGCCGCCGTCGCGCAACGGACAGGTCGAAAAGGATCCTCCGCCATCGCGGCTGCCCTACGAAGTCAATCACGCGACGCGCTTCATCGCGATCGAGGAGATTTACGCGGTGCGGGCCGACGGCCACTACACCAAGCTCTACAACGATCAGGGCGAGGTGCTCTGCCCCTGGCCCATCTCGCGCGTCGAGACCGCGTTGAACGCCGGCGCCTTCATTCGCACCCACCGCAGCTATCTCGTCAATCTGCATCACGTGCGCGGCTTCGAGCGGATTGGCGACAAAGCCTATTGTCTGATTGGCGACGACAGCGATGCGAAGGTTCCGGTGAGCCGCTCGCGGCTGCAGGACGTGCGTCAGGCCCTTGGCCTGAGATAGCCGGGCTTACGTGGTTTGGCCGGTCGGCTCTAGACCAGGTAGTGATCAGTCGGACCCACGTATTGGGTTCGGCGATTCCGTTAAATCCAGTCTCGATTCAAAATGGGAGAGTCTGTTTCTTGTGATCGGCGGAACCGCGAAGCGAGTCCATACGATCACAACAGGCTCCAGCGGCGGGGGCGTCACAGCAGAGCGAAGGCCACCACCACGACCAGTCCGATCCCTCCGACAGCCCACCAGAGCCAGCCGGGCGTACCGCCGCTGGCCGGTGCTGCCGCAGCCTGAGAGGAGGTAGCGGACGGCGAAGGCGGGTTGCCTGGCGCTGCTGCGGCCGCTGGTATTGGCGTCGGCGCGGCCCCTGCCTCGACGGTGGGCGGGGGCGTCACCGCTGCCGTGCCGCCGGCGACTGTGGCCGGGATCGGAGCGGATGTCGCGCCAGCTTCTGCGGGGGCGGATCGGGTAGCCGCCATGTCGCCCTCGACCAGCGCCGCGAACTTGGAGAAGAACTCGGCGGAGAGTTTGTTGGCCGTGCCTTGGACGAGGCGGCTGCCGAGTTGGGCGATCTTGCCGCCGAGGTTGGCATGGACGGCGTATTTCAGCAGCGTGCCGTCCGCCTCTTCCTCCAGCTTCACCTCGGCTTTGCCCGAGGCGAAGCCCGCCGCGCCGCCCTTGCCTTCGCCGGCCAGCGTGTAGCTCTCCGGCGGATTGAGATCGTCGAGCGTGACCGCGCCTCTGAACTTCGCCTTTACGGGCCCGACCTTCAGCGTCACCACCGCGTCGAAGGCGTTGTCCGCGGTCTTCTCCAGATTCTCGCAGCCGGGGATCGCCTGGCGCAGGATGTCGGGATCGTTGAGCGCGGCGAAGACGGTTTCGCGGGATGCCTGGATTTTTCGCTCGCCGGTTAGTTCCATGGGATTTGCTCCGTGCTGCGGGACTGTTCGCGGTCGTGAGGACCTGGACTTTCGGGCGCAGGCCGGTTGCCGCAGACTCTATGTGAGACTCTACGTGAGACTTTGCGTATCGGGCTCGCTGCCGCGCGTAGCGTTGCGGCGCGCAGCCACGATCTCGCCGAGGATCGAGAGGGCGATCTCCTCCGGTTCGATGGCGGCGATGTCGAGCCCGGCCGGGCCGTGCAGGCGCGTCAACTGGGATGGCCCCAGTCCTTTGCCTGACAACTGTTCCTTCAGCTTGTCGATCTTTCGCCGGCTCCCGACCATGCCGACATAGAAGGCCGGCGTCGCCAGGGCGGCGGCCAGAGCCTCTCTGTCGCGCTTGCCCTGGGTTGCGACGACGACGGCGTCGCAGGCGCGCAGGCCCGCTTCGGTCAGGTCGAACCCCTCCAGGTAGCGTGCGGCACCCGGGAGCGACTCATGGTCCGCCGTCAGAGCTGCGACCGTCACCCGGTAGCCCATCGTCCGCGCCAGGCCGATCAGGGTCGCGGCCACCGGCGAGGCGCCGCAGATCACAACCTGCATAGCCTGGCGCATGGGTTCGACGAAAAGGTCGACCGTGCCGCCGGACGGGCAGCTCGAGGCATGCAGTTCGACCCCGTCGGTGTCGAGTTGCTCGACCACTTCCTCCTTCGGCCGCACGCGGATCAGCTGGGGCTTGCCGAGAGTCAGCGCCTCGAGCGCCGTTCGGCGGACGGCCCCTTGCACGCAACCGCCACCGACAAAGCCGTGCAGTTTGCCGTCTCCGGTCACGAGCGCCTTGGCGCCTGCCTTCGCCGAGGTGGCGTTGGCGGTGCGGACGACGGTGACGACGCAGTAGTCGGTGCCGGCGGCGCTCAGGTCTGCGGCCAGCGTCAGGACGTTGCTTGCCGTCTTGCTCATGCGTCCCTCCTCGCGAGTGCGACCCTCACAGTCGGACGAACTGGTCTTCGACCGCCGCCAGAGCCTCCAGCGTATGGGCCGAGGCGAAGCAGTCGAGGTGGGGCAGGGCGGCGGCCATGCCGCGCGCCACCGGCGCATAGTCGCGCCAGCCCAGCAATGGGTTGAGCCAGACCACCCGCCGTGCCTTGCGGCGCAGGCGCTGCAGCTCGCGCGCCAGTTCCGCCGGTTCGCCGGTATCGTAGCCGTCGGACAGGACGATCACGACGGAGCGGCTGCCGAGCGCCGACTTTGCGTAACGGTCGTTGAAGCTGCGCAGGGACCCGCCGATCCGAGTCCCGCCGCCGTAGCCCTGCGTCATCAGCCCCAGCCGCGTCATCGCCCGCAGCGGGTCCTTGTCCCGCATCGCGTCGGTGACGCGGATCAAGCGGGTGTGAAACAGGTAGGCGTCGGCCTCCACCCAGCTACAGACCAGTCCCTTCACGAATTGGAGAAAGAAGCGGCTGTACTGTTGCATGGAGCCGGAGACGTCGAGCAGCACCACGATGCGCATCGGCCGCTCCGGTCGGCGGCGCCAGACCAGTTCGATTGGGTCGCCGCCGTGGGCCAGGTTGCGCCGCGTCGTGCGGCGCAGATCCAGACGTGGGCCGCGGCTGGCCAGACGATAGCGGCGAGACAGGCGGTCGCGCAGGGCCCGTGCCAGCCGGCCGGCCAGCCGCTCGGCCTCGGCGAGTTCTTCCGGATCGACGATGTGGCGCAGGTCGGTCTTGGCCAGGGCCTCCTGACGCGAGGCGGCGAGGCGGGCGGTGTCCTTGTCCGACACGCCCGCGTCGTCGCCGGTCCGGGCCTCGGGGCGACCCGCATCGCCCTCCTCGCTCGAGGGAAGATGGTTCTGCCAGACCTTCGGTCGGCCTTTCCGCGTCACGCCGTGGCCTGCCGCGTTCTGGCGCTGGCGGGTGCGTCCGCGGCGATGCCAGTAAGCCTCGAAAAGGTCGTCGAAGCGCTCCCACTCCTCCTGACGCCCGGCCAGCAGGGTCTTCAGACCAAGCCGCACATCCTGAGGCGCGCAAGCATCGACCTGACCGAGCACGGCAAGGGCGGAAGCGGTCTCGGCGGGTCCGACCGCGAAGTCGTTGAGGCGCAGATGCGCGACGAAGTCCACCATGCGCTGGGCCAGAAACCCGGCTTGCAGACGGCCTGTCGTCTCGCGGGACGTCTCTTTTGCCATGCCGTCACGCCGCCCGGTCGGCCAGTCGGGCCAGGACTTCGGGTGTCACCGCCTTGGCGTCCGCCTCGGTCTTGAGCAGGCAGACGAGACTGGACCGAAGCGCGTCGGGATCGTCGGTCAACGCCGAGACGTTGAGATCGACCAGCGCCGCCACCCAGTCGAGCGTTTCGGCGATCCCGGGCTTCTTCTCCAGATCCTCGCGTCGCAAGCCGGCGATGAAGCGTACCACCTGCGCCGCCAGATCGTCGCCGACGGTGGGGATCCGCGCCTTCAGGATCTGCAGTTCGCGTTTCGGCTCCGGGAACTCCACGAAGGCATAGAGACAGCGGCGGCGCAGGGCATCCGACAAATCGCGCGTGCCGTTGGCGGTCAGGATGACTTGAGGGATCGAGGTTGCGCGAATCGTCCCCAGTTCCGGAACGGAGACCTGAAAATCGGACAGGATCTCCAGCAGATAGGCCTCGAACTCCTCGTCCGCCCGGTCGATCTCGTCGATCAGCAGAACGGGAGGCGTCTCCTGGGAAATCGCCTCGAGCAGCGGGCGCCGCAGCAGGTAGCGCTCGGAGAAGATGCGCTCTTCCGTCTGATCCGCGCTCTCATCCAGCTCGTGCGCCTTGATGGCCAGAAGCTGGCGTTGATAGTTCCACTCGTAGATTGCCGCGTTGGCGTCTAGGCCCTCGTAGCACTGCAGGCGGATCATCCGCGCGTCGAGCATGCGCGCCAGCGCCTTGGCGACCTCCGTCTTGCCGACGCCGGCCTCGCCCTCGAGCAGCAACGGCCGTCCGAGACGCAGCGCCAGATGCAGCGCCATGACCAGAGCCTCGTCGGCAATGTAGCCGACCCCGGTCAGGCGGGCCTGCAGCTCCTCGATGGTGCTGTGATTCGCTTTGCTCATGCCTGTCTGCCACGTCGCGCTCCGCCGCCGGGCGGCGAAGCGGCGCGTCTTGCCGTCGGCCCGGGGCGGAGAGGGCTCATCCGGTGAGCCCCAGGCTCTGGGCCGTCTTCCAGACGCGCCAGTGGTCGTGCGGCATCTGACTGTGGGTCAGTCCAAGATGCGCGAAGGCATCCATCACGGCGTTGGAGAAGGCCGAGACGCCGCCCACGTTGGGGCTCTCCCCGACGCCCTTGGCGCCGATCGGATGGTGCGGGGAGGGGGTAACCGTGTGATCGGTCTCCCACTCCGGTGTTTCCACCGCCGTCGGCAGGAAGAAGTCCATCAGGCTGGCGCCCTTGACGTTGCCCATCTCGTCGTAGGTGATCTCTTGACCCATGGCGATGGCCAGGGCCTCGGTCAGGCCACCATGCACCTGGCCTTCGATGATCATGGGGTTGATGCGCGTGCCGCAGTCGTCCAGGGCGTAGAAGCGCAGCACGTCGGTCACGCCGGTATCGACGTCGATCTCCACGACGCAGACGTAAGCGCCGAAGGGATAGGTCATGTTCGGCGGGTCGTAGTAGGAGACGGCCTCCAGACCCGGCTCGAGCCCGGGAATCGCCTGGTTGTAAGCGGCGAAGGCGAGGTCGCTCATGGTCTTGAAGCGCTCGGGCGTGCCCTTGACCTGGAAGCGGTCGACTTCCCACTCCAGGTCGTCTTCGTGCACCTCCAGCAGGTAGGCGGCGATCATCTGCGCCTTGGCCCGGATCTTTCGGCCCACCATCGCCGCGGCGGCGCCGGCGACCGGCGTGGAGCGTGAGCCGTAGGTGCCCAGACCGTAGGGGGCAGTATCGGTGTCGCCCTCTTCGACGGTGATCTGGTCGGCGGGAATACCGATCTCCGAGGCAAGGATCTGGGCGTAGGTGGTGGCATGGCCCTGACCCTGGCTGATCGTGCCGAGCCGGGCGATGGCGGAGCCCGTCGGGTGAATGCGGATCTCGCAGGAATCGAACATGCCGACCCCCAGGATGTCGCAGTTCTTGACCGGACCGGCCCCTACGATCTCCGTGAAGAAGGCGAGCCCGACGCCCATCAATTTGCGGGTCTCGCCGCGCGCGAAGGCTTCGCGGTTCGCCGCTTGCCGAGCGCGCAGGTCCTTGTAGTCGACGGTCTGCAGCGCCTTCGTGAAGGCTGTGTCGTAGTCGCCGGAATCGTACTCCCAGCCCAGCGCCGATGTATAGGGGAACTGCTCTGCGCGGATGAAGTTCTTCTGCCGGATTTCGGCAGGGTCCATCTCGAGCTTGCGGGCCAGAACGTCGACCATCCGCTCGATGAAGTAGGAGGCCTCGGTCACCCGGAAGGAGCAGCGATAGGCCACGCCGCCCGGCGCTTTATTGGTGTAGACGCCGTCGACCACCACGTGCGCGGTCGGGATGTCGTAAGAGCCGGTGCAGATGTTGAAGAAGCCGGCCGGCCATTTCGTCGGGTCGGCGCAGGCGTCGAAGGCGCCGTGGTCGCCGGTCACGTGGCAGCGCAGGGCGGTGATGCGCCCGTCCTTGGTGGCCGAGATCTCGCCGGCCATGTGGTAGTCGCGTGCGAAGGCCGTGGTGGAGAGATTCTCGATGCGGTCCTCGATCCACTTCACCGGCTTGCCGGTCACGATGGAGGCGACGATCGCGCAGACGTAGCCCGGATAGACACCGACCTTGTTGCCGAAGCCGCCGCCGATGTCGGGCGAGACGATCCGGATATTGTGCTCGGGAATGGTGGAGATCAGCGAGGCGATGGTGCGCACCGCATGGGGCGCCTGGAAGGTGCCCCACATGGTGAGTTTGCCGCTGATCTTGTCCATCGAGGCGACGCAGCCGCAGGTCTCGAGCGGGCAGGGGTGGACGCGCTGATAGACGATCATCTCCTTGGCGGTCACCTCGGCCTCGGCCAGGGCCTTCCCGGTCGCCTCGGCGTCGCCGACTTCCCAGGTGAAGATGTGGTTGTGGTGTTTGCGCGGGCCGTGCGCGCCCTCGGTCTTGTCCTTGATGTCCTCGCGCAGAACCGGAGCGTCGGGCTCCAGCGCCTTGAAGGGGTCGACCACCGGCGGCAGCGCCTCGTAATCGACGTCGACCAGTTCGATCGCATCGGCTGCGACATAGCGGTCGGTGGCGATGACGAAGGCGACCTCCTGATTCTGAAACAACACCTTCTCTTCGGCCAGAACCGCCTGCACATCGCCCGCCAGGGTCGGCATGTAGTGCAGGTTCAGGGGCTTGAGGTCCGCCGCCGTCAGAACCGCGACCACGCCCGGCAGGGCCATGGCGGCCTCGACATCGATCGACTTGATGCGGGCATGACCGTAGGGGGAGCGGACGAAGTCGCCGAACAGCATGTCCGGCAGCTTGATGTCGTCGACGTAGTTGCCCTTGCCCTGGGTAAAGCGGGCATCCTCGACGCGCTTGCGCTTGCAGCCGAGACCTTGAAGCTTCTCGGCGCGTTCCTCGATCGTGGTGGGGGCGTTCATTCGGCGGCCTCCTTCGGCGCTGCGAGTTGCTCGGCGGCGGCACGCACCGCCTTGACGATGTTCTGATAGCCCGTGCAGCGGCAGAGGTTGCCGGAGATGCCGTAGCGGACCTCGGTTTCGCTCGGGTTCGGGTTTTCCTGCAGCAGCCGGTAGGCGCGGGTGATCATGCCCGGCGTGCAGTAGCCGCACTGCAGGCCGTGATGCTCGCGGAAGGCCTCCTGCAAGGCGTGCAGGGTGCCGTCCGCTTCGGCAATGCCCTCGATCGTGGTGATCGAGGTATCGGTCGCCTGAGCGACGAACATCGTGCAGGACTTCACCGATTTGCCGTCGAGATCGACCGTGCAGGCGCCGCAGTGACCGGTGTCGCAGCCGATATGCGCGCCGGTCAGCGCCAGCTCCTCGCGCAGGAAGTGGATCAGGAGCGTCCGGGGTTCGGCCAGCGCTTCCACCTCGCGGCCGTTCACGGTCATCTTCACGTGCATCTTCGCCATGGTGTCCTCGCGTCTTTCGTCGCCGGTCTGGGCGGCGCGGGTCTAAGCAGTGCGGTTTCAGGCCGCCCGCGTTTGGGCCGTCGCGACGGCGCGGCGCACCATCACGGCGGTCAGGTGGCGGCGGAACTCGACCGGGCCGCGGCCGTCCTCGGCCGGGTCCGTGATCGCCGCCGCCGCCTTGGCCGCGCGGTCCACGGTGTCGGCATCCAGGCGCGACCCGGTCAGGATCGCGCCGGCCTCCTCTGCGAGGAGCGGGGTGTCCGCCACGTTCGTCAGCGCCACGGACGCGGAGCTGCAGGTTCCGCCGGACAGGGTCAGGAGCACCGCCGCCGCCGCGGTCGCATAGTCGCCGATCTTGCGCTTCTGTTTCTCGTAGGCCCAACCGTGGCCGGCCGACGGCGCCGTGAAGCGCACGGCGGTCAGGATCTCGCCCTCGTTCAGCGCAGTGAAGTAGGCCGCCTCGTAGAAGTCGCGCGCCTTCACCTCTCGCGTCCCCTCCGGTCCGGCCAGCAGGTAGCTGGCATCGAGCGCCTGCATCAGCGCCGGCATGTCGTTGCCGGGATCTCCGTTGGCGACGTTGCCGCCCAAGGTGCCGCAGTAGCGGATCTGCGGATCGGCGATCTGGGTGGAGGTCTCGCGCAGGATCGGACAGGCCGCCGCCAGGGCTTCAGACTCGATGAGCCTGTGCTGGGTGACCATCGCGCCGATGGTGATGTCGTCGCCCTCGACGGCGATGTCCTTGAGCCCCTCGACCGACTGCAGGTCGATCAGGTGCTCGGGGACTGCGAGGCGCAGCTTCATCATGGGAATCAGACTGTGGCCGCCGGCGATCACGCGGCTCTCCTCGCCCAGCCGGGCGAGCAGATCGACCGTTTCACCGACCGAAGCGGGGCGGTGATACTCGAAGGATCCGGGAATCATGGTGTCTCCTTTTGAGCTGCTGCCGGATGCGGGTTCGGCCGCGATCCGTTCCTCCGTCCGTTTCTCGGTCCGCTGCGGCGGCTCTTCTTGGTTCTTTGTCCGAGTGCGAGCGCTGCTTGGGCTCAGCACCACAACTCATACGGGATGCCGGGGCGGGAGCCGAGCGATGCCGCTCGATCGCCGCGTGAATTGCACGAACTGCCGTATAGCTGCACGAACGCCGGACCGTCGCTCCGGCGCGGTCTGAATCGACCGGACCGGACTGCCGGCCGGTCACTGGATGCAAATTATCTCATAAAAATTAGAAATATCAGACGCTTAAAGGGAAGGATCGCTCTTTGGGCAAGACGGCGAGAGGCGTGTCACGCGGCGGCGTCCTTGCTGCTCTCCTGGGCGGCCTTGGTCCGTGCCTTCAAATCGCGCAGGACCTCAAGCTCTTCGCGCGTCGGCGCCGGGGTTTCCTCGAGGTCCGGAGCATAGGGAATATCCCAACCGACGCTGTCGCTCATCTGATCGCGGGTCACGCCGGGATGCAGCGACGTAACGGTGAAGCGTTTGGTTTCGGGATCCGGCTTCCAGATCGCCAGATCGGTGATCAGAAGGCTGGGGCCGCGCGTCGTCATCCCCAGGCGCTGGCGATGATCGCCGCCTTCGCCGTGGCCGAAGCTGGTGAAGAAGTCGATCGTCTTCACGAAGCCGCGTTTCGATTGCTTCATGGTGATGTAGATCTCGCGGCTGGCCGAGGCGATTTCCGGTGCCCCGCCCCCGCCGGGCAGTCGGACTTTCGGATTGGCGTAGTCGCCGACAACCGTGGTGTTGATGTTGCCGAAGGGGTCGAGTTGCGCGGCGCCGAGAAAGCCGACCGTGATCCAGCCGCCCTGCAGCCAGTAGCGAAACATCTCCGGCACGCTCACGGTGGTCAGGGCGGTATCGCAGAGTTCGCCGTCGCCGATGGATAGCGGCAGGATATCGGGTTTCGTCCCGATCGTGCCGGACTCGTAGATCAGGGTGATGCCGGGGGCATGGGTCAGGCGGGCGACGTTGCAGGCCGCGGAGGGCGCGCCGATGCCGACGAAGCAGACGTCGTCGCTCTTCAAGGGCCGCGCGGCGGCGATGGTCATCATCTCGTCGGCGGTGAAAGCCCCTGGAGCGCAGGTCGTGGCCGTGAAGGTCATGCCGCACTCCGCAAAGCTGCGACCCGGGCTTCGAAAACGGCCGGCGTCGCGTTCAGAACATGCGTCTGCATCCAGTCCTGGAAGGTGGCCCGGTCGGCCGCGATCCGGTCCCATTCCAGATAACTGGCATTGTCGCGCCCGTAGTAGCCGTGCGCGTAGGAGGGATGGGCGCCGCCCGGAACCTCGGCGATGGCCGCGATCGTCCAGTGCGGCAGGATGCAAGCGTTGGGATGGCTGTTCAAATCATCAACGATCTCCTCGACCGTGACGACGGCGCGCTTCGCGGCCAGCACGGCCTCCTTCTGGATCCCGATGATTCCCTCGATCAGCACGTTGCCCCGACGGTCGGCCTTCTGAGCGTGGATGAAGGTGATGTCCGGGCGGATGGCCGGGACGGTGGCCAGCCTTTCGCCGGAATAGGGGCAGACGACCGAGCGGATGTCGGGGTTCACCTCCGCCAGTCCGGCGCCCAGATAGCCGCGCAGGACCGCGAAGGGCAGGTTGGCCGCGCCGGCCTCGTAGGCGTTGGCCATGGCCGCGTGAGAATGTTCGACGATCTCCGGGCGGTTCGGCCAGCCGGTCTCGAGCGCATCGCGCAGGCGGCGCAGCAGTCCGACTCCGGGGTTGCCGGCGTAGGAGAAGACCAGCTTGCGTGCCAAGCCCATCCCGATCATCTGGTCGTAGATCACGTCGGGCGTCATGCGAACCAGCGTCAGATCGCCGGTGCCCTGCCGGACTGCCTCATGGGCGGCTGCATGGGGAATCAGGTGCGTAAAGCCCTCGAAGGCCACGGTGTCGCCCGATTTGAGGTTCTCGCCGACGGCGCTGGCGAGATCGGTGATTTTGGCCATGCGAGTCGCGTCCGGTCCCGGTTGGCGAAAGAGACGATCCCTATGGATAGATGAGAAAACAATCGATAGAAAATGAATTGTTCCGAGTTTTGTATGCGGAAATCTCATGAAACAGCTTCCCGCCGTCAGCCTGCGCCACATCCAGTGTTTCACCGAGGTTGCGCGCTGCGGCTCGGTTCAGGAGGCCGCGCGGCGACTCTCGATCACGCAGCCGGCCGCGAGCCGGAGGCTGAAGGATCTCGAGACGCTGCTCGATGTCGCGCTGTTCGACCGCACACACCGCAGCTTGGCCCTGACCGACGCGGGCCGGGTATTCTTGCGCTATGCCGAGGCGGCGAGCTTGACCCTGCGCAAGGGCGTCGACGCGCTGACGGGGCAGGAGGGGGTAAGCCGGCCTCTTGTCAGTCTGGGGGCATTGCCGACGGCCGCCGGTACTCTGGTCCCCGCCGCCGCCGCGCGGCTGCGGACCGTCGCGCCGCACGTCCTGCTGCGGGTCGAGACCGGAGCAAGCCGCTGGTTGCTCGGCGACCTCCGCGCAGGTCATCTCGATCTGATCGTCGGCCGGATGCCGGAGCCCGAAAGAATGCGCGGGCTCACCTTCACGCATCTCTATTCCGACCGCCTGGGGTTCGTCGTTCGCGCCGAGCACCCGCTCGCCAAAACGGAGGACGCCAGGCTGCCGGATGTTCTCGCCTATCCCGTGATCGTTCCACCCGAGACCGCGGTGATCCGCCGGCCGGTCGAGGCCTTCCTGCTGTCCCATGGTCTTGCCTGGCCCGAGGATCGCATCGAGAGCACGTCGGTCGCTTTCTGCGCCAGTCATCTGGTCGCCAGCGACGCCGTCTGGATCATTTCGCGCGGCGTCGCCCTGCCGCGCGTGCAGCGGGGCGACCTTGCCTTCCTGCCGGTCGATACGGCCGCGACTCTGGGCTCCATCGGGATCACGACACGGGACAAGGCGGAGCTTTCGCCGGAAGCCGGCCTGCTGGTCGATGCGCTCAAGGCGGCGGTCGTCTCCGGCGACTGATCCTACCGGAAGTGCGGGTGTCAGTGCCGCGTGAAGGCTCGGAGCTTATCCTCGTCCAACGTCACCCCGAGGCCCGGCCCCTCGGGCAATTGCAGCGCGCCATCAGCGTAGATCAGCGGCTCGGTGACGATGTCCTCGGCCAAGAGCAAGGGGCCGATGATCTCTCCGCCGAGGGGCAGCCTGTCGAAGGTCGCGGCCAGTTGCATCCCGGCAGCCGTGCCGATCGAACTCTCGAGGAAGGTCCCCATGTAAACCGGGATGCCGGCGGCAGCGGCGATGTCGGCCATGCGCTTCGCGGGCCAAAGGCCGCCCGCCTTCATCGGCTTGATCGAGACCATGTGGGCCGCGTTGCGTTTGACGACCTCGATCATGTCCGCTTCGGACTGTGCGCCCTCGTCGATCATGATCGTCACATTCGAGCGTGCGGTGATCCGTGCCATCCCGTCCAGCAGTGCGCGCTCCACCGGCTGTTCGACCATCTCCACGCCCATCTCCGCCAGAGCGGGTAGGGCACGGAGCGCATCGGCTTCCGTCCAGCTCTCGTTCGGATCGACCCGAAGCCCCGCACGGCCTTTCAGGGTCTCGGCAAGTCTGCCGATCCGGGTGAGATCGGCGGCCATGCCGGTCGCACCCATCTTGACCTTGAAGGCTGCGGCACGGCCAGAGCCGAGCATCTCGTCGATCTCCTCGATGTCCTTCTCCGTGCTGCCGCTCGCCAAGGGCCAGGCGACGGGGCAGGCGCTTCGGCTACGGCCGCCCAGAAGGACGTGCACCGGCAGGTCGTGCAGCTTTCCGATGAGATCGAGAAGAGCGATCTCCAGCCCCGCCTTTGCGAAGGCGTTGTTCCGCACGCTTCGCCCGAGGCGAACGAAGATCGCGGCCACGTCGTGGGGGTCCTCTCCTATCAGGCTGGGAGCGAGATAGGTGTCGATCGTCAGCTTCATGGCCTCGACGCTGTCGCCCGACCACCAGGGGCCACAGGGCACGATCGCCTCCCCGATCCCCTCCAGTCCGTCCCGCGTCCGGATCCTAACGAGAAGCGAGTTCTGGGAGCGTGCGTCCAGCCGGGCGAAGCGCTGCAGCCGACGAAACGGCAGGTCGACGATGGCTGTGTCGACAGTGGCGATACGCGCCGACAAGGGGCGCGCACGCGGCGCATCGATGACTTTCAGCATGTCGGACTCCCTTCTCTGCGGCCTCCGGCTTAGCAAGACCCGGGGCTTGCGGTAAAATACCGTTGCAGGCAACGTGTCATGCCGATGCGGTATGGGGGTTCCATGGAGTTCCGCCAGCTCAGATATTTCGTCGCCGTCGCCGAAGAGGGCAACATCGGTCGCGCAGCGGACAAGCTGCATATCTCGCAGCCGCCGGTCAGCCGACAGATTCAAGCCTTGGAAACCGAACTGGGCGTTCAACTCCTGGTTCGAACGCCCAAGGGCGTGGAGATGACCGAGGCGGGTCGGCTCTTCTTCGAGGATGCGCGCCGCGTGCTGGCCCAAGTCGAACGCGCGGCGGAACGCTCGCGGGCCGCCGACCGGGGCGAGATCGGGCGCCTCGATGTCGCGTTTTTCGGGTCGCCGGTCTATCGAGCCGTGCCGCTGGCGCTCCGGGCGTTTCGGCGAAGTCAGCCGGCGACCGACGTCTCGCTCGTTCGCATGGGCAAGAAGGACCAGATCGCGGCGCTGCGCGAAGGCCGCATCCATGTGGGCTTCGGCCGCTACTACAATCAGTCACCTGGGATCCGGATCGAGAAACTTGCGGAAGAGGATCTCTATGTCGCTGTGCCGCAGGACCTTCCGCTTTCGGTACGGACAGAGGTTTCGCTGGACGAGATCGCCGAACTGCCGCTCGTGCTTTTCCCGTCCGGCGACCGCCCCAGCTTCGCCGACGAGGTGATCGGCGTCTTCCGGCAAGAAGGCATCGATGTCCAGGTCGACAGCATCGCGTCGGACTCGACGGCGGCGCTTGCCCTCATCGCGACGGGAAATCGCTGCGCGATCGTGCCCGAGGCGATTGGCGCGCTGAGATTCCCGACGCTCCGCTTCGTCCGGATTGCGAATTGCCCAATCAAGGCACCGGTGAACTGCGTTTTCTCCGAGGCCGACCGGGCGCCGGTGCTGGTGGAATTTCTCAAGTCCATCAGAGCCCTGTCCTTCGGTTCGAAAGGCAATACCGTTCCCGTATAAGTCGATCTCCGCAAAAGTATTGGAGCGCAAGCGGCACCGCTTCCATCCTGATGACGTCGACCAACGTAAGCGACGCTAAGGGAGGAGAGATATGAGCAACCGGGTAGAAGCCATCACAATGGACATCGTGGAGGCCGTCCGCGACGTTCTGCGTAAGCATGAAGTGACGTTCGGCGAATACCGAGCCGGCGTGGGTCACATGATCAAGACGCAGGAGGCGAAGGAACTTCCCTTGCTGATCGACGTCTTTCTGAACTCGACGATTGTCGAGATTGAAAACCGTAACCGCAAGGGCAGCCATGCGGCGATCCAAGGTCCCTATTTCCGTGAGGGTGCGCCCCACGTCGAAGAGACGCTGGCAATCCGGGACGAAGATAAAGATCAGCCCCGCATGGTACTGCGCGGCAGCGTCACCGACCTGAACGGTCGGCCAGTCGCCGGCGCGGTCATCGACGTGTGGCACTCCACGCCCGAGGGACGTTACTCGGGTGTGCATGGCGACATCCCACTCGAATTTTATCGGGGCAAGATCACCACGGACAAGGACGGCCGGTACGAGGTTCGCTCGATCATGCCTGTCCCCTACCAGATCCCAAACCAAGGTCCGACCGGCGCGCTTCTCGAGACATATATGAACGGCCATTCCTGGCGCCCGGCGCACGTCCACTACTGGGTCCATGCGGAGGGCTACCGCGACCTGATCAGCCAAGCCTATTTCGAGGGCGGCAAGTACATCGAGGACGATTGCTGCAACGGCGGTGGCAAAGAATTCGTCGTGTCGGAGGACTACGAAGATGACTTGCGGGTGATGAAAGTCGACTTCAAGCTCGACCCGGCGGTGGCGGCGGCCCAAGCTGCCGAGTAGTTCCTGCGGAGTAAGTCATCATGTGTCACGGCAAGCCGAGCAGCCGTTTTCCGACGCCGAATGAAGGAGCGCCCTTCGAGGGGGCGCTTCACGGCTTCAGCTTCGGGCAGGAGGGTAGCCCGCGCTTGGCGATCCTGCCGGACATCTACGGCTGTAACCCCTTCTACAAGGGCCTCGCGACGTACTTCGCGGGGCAGGGGTTGCACGTCTATCTGATGAATCCCTTCCACGCCCTGGGTGCCTTGCCCGAGATGACCCGCGAGGCCGCGTTCGAACGGCGCCACAAGCTGCGAGACCGAGCTTACGTGGAGGCCCTCGAAGCCTTTCTCGAGCGTGAGGAGATCGGGGGCGTGCTCGGTTTCTGCCTTGGCGGCTTGTATATTTTCGAGCTGGCGAGACGCGGGTACTCGGGTCGCATGGTTGCCTTCTATCCCTTCCCGCAAGGTTTGCCGAACGACGACCCGCTGCAGGTCCCCTTCGAGTATCTCGATGGCGTCTCGGCGAAGCACAGCGTGCTGATCGGCAACAACGACCCGTCGCTCGGTCCGGAGGTGACGGCAAACCTGTGTGCCGTTGCGGCGAAGAACCCGGCGATCGACCTGCATGTCTTCGAGGGTTCGGGTCATGGGTTTCTCGCGGACCTCGACAGCGATGACGCCGCCAAGCGAGCCAATGCCGAGGCTGCCTTCGCCATTGCGGAGACGGTTCTGGCGCCCGAGTTCACCTGAACGCGGTCACCGCCGCAGCTATCGCCTGAGTCGCCGTTCACGAACCGATCCGCGCCGACCGCCCGGCGCTGGTCGAGGAATGGCCGTGGCCAAAACGCAACGATAAAAAGCATCGCAAGCCAAAGAAACCGAGGGAGGACAGTGATGTCGGAGGAAAGACACAGTGAAACCGAGGTACTGATCGTCGGTACCGGGCCCGCCGGCGCTTCCGCGGCCGCCCTGCTGGCCGGCTACGGCGTCGACACGCTCGTGGTCAACAAATTCGGCTGGACCGCGCGCACGCCTCGCGCCCACATCACCAACCAGCGCACAATGGAGGTCATCCGCGATCTGGGGCTGGAGGACGAGGTCTGGAAGTATGCCGTGCCCAACGACCTGATGGGCGAGAACACCTTCTGCGCTTCGCTCGCGGGTGAGGAGTTCGGCCGGATCCGCACCTGGGGTACCGACGTCCGCCGCAAAGCCGACTACGAGGAGGCTTCGCCGACGTCGATGTGCGATATCCCTCAGAACCTGCTCGAACCGCTTCTGGTCAAACAGGCCGCTCTCCAGGGCGCCATGGTCCGCTTCGATACCGAGTACCTCAGCCACCAGCAGGACGCCGGCGGTGTGACCACACGGCTCCGCGACCGCCTGACAGGCGCGGAGTTCTCCGTCCGCTCAAAGTACCTGATCGGGGCGGATGGTGCGAACAGCCAGGTGCTCCGGGATCTTGGCCTGCCTCTGGAGGGACAGATGGGGCTTTCGGGCTCAATCAATATGGTCTTCGAGGCCGACCTGACGCACTACGTCGCACACCGGCCGAGCGTTCTTTACTGGGTGATTCAGCCAGGCTCCGACATCGGCGGTCTCGGTATCGGGGTCGTCCGCATGGTACGCCCCTGGACCAAGTGGCTGGCGATCTGGGGCTATGACGTCGAGGCTGGTCCGCCGGAGATCGACGAGACCTTCGCCACCAAGATCGTCCACAGGCTGATCGGCGACGACAGCGTCCCGGTAAATATCGAGGCAACCTCGACCTGGACGGTTAACGACATGTATGCGACTCGCCTGCATGAGGGGCGGGTCTTCTGCGCGGGCGATGCGATTCATCGGCATCCGCCGACCAACGGTCTCGGCTCCAACACCTCCATCCAGGACAGCTTCAATCTCGCATGGAAGATCGCGATGGTGCTGCGGGGAGAGGCGGATGAGAGCCTGCTCGATAGTTATACGGCGGAAAGGGCGCCCGTCGCGAAGCAGATCGTTGGGCGCGCCAACAGATCGCTCGGCGACTTTCCGCCGGTGGCCAAGGCACTCGGCCTGATCGGCGCGAAAACGCCTGAGGAGATGTATGCCAATATGGCGGCGCGCCGCGAGTCGACCGATAAAGCCGAACGGCAACGCGCCGCTCTTCGTGCCGCCATCTCGGGCACGGACTATGTGTACAACGCCCACGGCGTCGAAATGAATCAACGGTACGAGAGCGCGGCGATTCTGCCCGATGGCTCGGACCCCGAGACCTTTCGCGACGAAGAACTCTATCACCAAGCCTCGGCCCGTCCTGGAGCGCCGCTTCCGCATGCCTGGGTTTACGGGCCGGGAGGGCACCGGATCTCGACCAAGGACCTTTGCGGCAAGGGCCGCTTTACCTTGTTGACCGGCACGGGCGGCGAGGGGTGGCTGCAGGCGGCGACCGCCGTCAAGGCATCGCTCGGTGTCGAGGTAACGGTTCAAGTAATCGGTCCCGGCCAGCCGTATGAGGACCACTACGGGGAGTTCGCTCGGATCCGGGGCACGCGCGACAGTGGCGCACTGCTGGTTCGCCCGGACTTCCATGTCGCTTGGCGCCAACAAGCGATCACCGCCAGCGCGGTGGACGACCTGGTCGCCGCTCTGTCCCGGCTCCTCGGCCGTTCGGCGGTGGCGCGAAAATCCGCCAGGCGGAAACCGGCTGTGCAGAAAAGGACGGCGCGGAAAGTGGCCGCACGGAAAACGGCTGCCCAGAGACCGGCCGCGGAGTAGCGGCGGCGAAGCGATCCGTTTTCGAGGCAGCGATCCTGCTCTCTCATAAAGTCGGAGGGGGGTTCACACCTCAGGCGGAAGCGAAGCGCTTCCGCCTGAGACCTGAATCGCGCTCTAGATCGCCCCAGATTTTTCCCGGACTTTGCGGGAATCCGAAAGAGACGAGGCCGAAAGGTTGTCTCAAATCTCGGGTCGGTTGCCGGCCCAGGCGGCTTTGAGAAGGCCTGTCAATCCCTCGGCCTCGAGTGGGCGGGGGTTGAAATAGGGAGCTCTCAAGGCGCTGGCGACGGCGCGGTCGATGCCGTCTTCCGGCATGCCGATATCGCGCAGTGCGACCGGCGCTCCCCCGGCTCGCGCGAGGTCGTAAAAGGCTGCTGCGGGAGTCTCGGATCCGGTTGCGCGACGCAAGCGCGTCATCGGCTCCGCGATCTCCGGCGCGTTGTAGGCTAGGGCGTGGGGCAAGACGATCGTATGGGTCTCGGCATGGGGCAGATCGAACGATCCGCCCAGAACGTGGCAGAGTTTGTGGTGAAGCGCCACGCCACCCGACCCCAGACACAAGGCGCAGAGCCACGCTCCATAGAGCGCATCCGACCGTGCTGCAACGCTATGCGGCGCGCTTGCGATACGGGGCAGCGCCGTAAAGAGCTTGGCGATTCCCTCTTCCGCCATCAGGGAAAGAACCGGGTTCGCCTCCTCGGCATAAAGCGCCTCGACGGCGTGAGCGATAGCGTTCAACCCCGAGGTAACCGTCATGGTCGCCGGCAAGGTGAGAGTGTGCTCGACGTCGTAGATGACGGTCTCAGGCAGCACCTTCATGGTCTTCTGAGTCGTCTTCTGACCGCCCTCGGTTTGGCCGATGATCGGCGTCATCTCCGACCCAGCGTAGGATGTCGGCAGGACGACCTGCGGTGCACCGGTTCGGAGTGCGATCGCTTTACCCAACCCAATCGTCGAGCCGCCGCCGATGGCGACCACGCCGTCGGCCCCTGTGCTGCGGTAGAGGTTCAGCGCCGCATCCGTCACCTCGACTGGCGTGTGCATGGCCGCTCCGGAAAAGAGGCCGGCCACCCGCTTGCCCAGTCGCTCAACCAGGTGCCTGCCCTGATCCGCCTGGGGTGGCGTGGTGAGGACAAGGGCCCGTCCGATACCCAGCCGCTCGACCTCCGCAGGAAGCGCGGCGACCGTTCCGGCTCCGAAAATGACGCGCGCCGGCAGGCCGTTATAGATGAAGGCTTCCATCGGCTTCCTGATGTCGTGGCACGGATGCGGACGCGGTCCGCGTCTCGTCCGCGGCCGTGTCCTAGCCTTCCCAGAAACCGGAGATGCTATCCAATATCAATTCGATCCCTCGGTCATGTCGCAAAGGTATGAAGTGGGATGGTCGGCCTCTGCCGCTGTCGTCTCCGCTGTGAACCGGCGAGAGGGAAGGGAGAGGAGTCTGTCCAGCTAAGCGGACGTCTGCCGGTAACTCCTTGGCGTTCATCTAAACCTGGACGTAAGAATCTTGCCGTTGACACGGCTTTGCCGACTTAATAGCGTACTTCGGTGCCGTAGGGCCTGTCGGTCCGGAACTTCAGCGTTGAAGCAGGCACCCGCTAAGACGTCATCGCAGAATACTTCTGGCAATGAGGCCTCGTGCGCCCGCTCCGGTGCGTTGGGGCCTTTTTTCGTATGCGAGTCCGGTCATGGCGCTGGTGCCCCTCGACATTGGTCTGCTCTTCTCAACGACGGGCAGCTATCGCGCCCTCGGCGGTGCCATGCTCGCTGGAGCGAAGCTGGCCGTTGCGGAGATTACGGCCGATCCGGACCTGCCGGTCGAGATCACCTGCCATGTCCGCAATCCCAACGGTTTGCTGTCCCAGTACGTCGGCCAGGCGCAGGAACTCTTGCGAGACAGCGGGCTGACCCATGTGGTCGGCTGCTACACCTCTGCCAGCCGCAAGGAGGTGTTGCCGCTGTTCGAGAAATTCGACGGTCTTCTCTGGTACCCGTCGCACTACGAAGGTTTCGAGACCAGCGACAACGCGATCTATACCGGCGCGGCGCCGAACCAGCATATCGTGCCGCTGACGCGCTACATGCTGCAGAACCACGGTAAGCGCGCCTGGCTGGTCGGCTCCAACTACATCTGGGCGTGGGAGAATCACCGCATCATGCGGGAGGGCCTCCTGCTCTCCGGCGGCGCGATCCTGGGCGAGCGCTATTTTCCGATCGGCGACACCGATATCGATGCTCTCGTCGAGCAGATTCTGGCCAGCCGGCCCGACTTCATCTTCAACAACCTGATCGGCGAGTCCTCCTATGCCTTCTTCCGCCGCTTGCGGGCTCGCGCCGAGGCGCAGGGCCTGAACCAGGCGGAGGACATGCCGGTCATCAGCTGCAGTCTGTCCGAGCCCGAACTGCGTGAAATCGGGCCGGACGCCGCCGGTGGACACCTGTGTTCGAGCGTCTACTTCGAGTCTCTCGAGAGCGCCACGAACAAGGCCTTCGTCGAAGCTTGGCGGCACAGCTATCCGGAGCTTGGCCCGACCTCGGCGGATGCCGAGACGACCTACAACGCGGTACATCTTCTGGCGCGGGCGGCGGCGGCGGCGGGGTCCGCGGAGCTTTCGGTCGTGCGCAGAGTCGTCTCGGAGATCGTCCTGAACGCGCCGCAGGGACGGATTCACGTCGACCCGGAGAATCGTCACTGTCATCTGCGGCCACGCATCGGGCGGTCCACGCCGAAGGGCGAATTCGAGCTGGTTTACGAGGCGCCTGCCCCGGTCAAGCCCGACCCCTACTTGGTTTGGGAGGGGTCCGACGTCGCTCTGTCCCCAAGCGAGACAGGGAGGTTGCGGCTGGTCTGATGAAACGCTCGATCATTCAGAATTTTCGCGGCGCCCGCGCCCTGGTCATCCACGTTCCGGATGAGAACCGGAAGCGGCTGGTCGCAGTCCTGCAGCGCCTCGGACTTCTGGTCGGCGTCCTCGACAGCGCTGAGAGCGATGTCGCACTCCAGGAGACGCTCGACAGCTGTGACATTCTCTTCTTCGAGACGGACCAGGGTGTGGGGCCGATCCTCGACGGCCTGATCCTTCCCGCGGTGCCTTTGGTGGCTGTGATCGGAGTGGAGGCACCCAGCCGGCTCAGTCGCGTCATTCGCGCTCGGGCCGCGGGCTACATCACCAAGCCCATTCGTTCGACCGGAATCTTCACGACTCTGTTTCTCGCATTCAATGAGTTCGCCCAGCGTCAGACGCTGGCGGACGAACGAGGTGAGCTGGAGGAGCGGTTGCGGGCGCGCCGTTTCGTCACCAAGGCGATCCTGAAGGTCATGGCGGCCCAGAATGTCGACGACGACGAGGCGTTTCGCCGTCTGCGGCGCGAGAGCATGAGCCGTCGCGTATCGGTCGAGGCTCTCTGCGAGCAGATTGTTTCGGAGACCACAGTCGAAACGTCCAAAGATCAAGCCGGAGATCCAACCGGGCCGCCAGCGCCGCCGGCCCAACCTGTGCAACGTAAAAACTACAAGTAAGACAGGAGGCAGACCGAGATGACATGTCATTTCCAAAGGAAAGCCAAGGGCGGCGCAGCGATTTTAGGCGGTTCCCTGGCGCTGTCGCTACTCGCCAGCGCGTCGATGGCCGCCGATCCGATCCGCATCGGGGTGCTTGAGGATCAGTCGGGCGAGTTCGCGGCGGCGACGATCCAGAAGGTCCATGGAGCTCAACTCGCGGCAGAGGAGATCAACGAGGCCGGTGGCATCATGGGACGCCCGGTGGAACTGGTCATCTACGACCCGCAGTCCGACAACCGTCGCTATCAGGAACTGATGCGTCGCATGCTCCAGCGCGACAACGTCGACGTCGTTTTCGCAGGTTTCTCCAGCGCCTCGCGCGAGGCGGTCCGCCCGATCGTCAACCAGATGGACGCGCTCTACTTCTACACCAACCAGTACGAGGGGGGTGTCTGCGACGCCAACGTCGTGGCAACGGGCGCGGTGCCGGAACAGCAGTTTTCGACTCTCGTGCCCTGGATGATGGAGACCTACGGAAAACGGGTTTACACCATCGCGGCCGACTACAACTTCGGGCAGATTTCGGCCGAATGGGTTCGGCAGATCGTGGAGGAGAACGGCGGCGAGATGGTCGGAGAGGAGTTCATCCCCCTCGGAGTCTCCCAGTTTTCGCAGACCATCCAGAACATCCAGGCCGCTCAGCCCGATGTGCTGATGACGCTTCTGGTCGGGACGGCCCAAGCCTCCTTCTACGAGCAGGCCGCCGCCGCCGACTTGGGCATTCCCATGGGCAGTTCGGTGAACGTCGCGCAGGGCTATGAGCATCGCCGTTTCGACCCACCGGCGCTCGAGGGCATGCACGTCACCGCCAACTACATCGAGGAGGTCGACACTCCGGCCAGCCGCGATTTCGTGGCACGCTGGCGGGCCATGTTCCCGGATGAGGTCTACATCAATCAGCCGGGTCAGAACTCCTACGTCGGCATCCATCTCTACAAGGCGGCGGTCGAGCGCGCCGGTTCGACCGAGAAAGCGGCCGTGCGCGAGGCCATTCAGAGCGGCGAGGTCTGCGTGGATGCCCCGGAAGGCCAAGTCTGTATCGATCCCAAGAGTCAGCACGCCAGTCACACGATCTATCTGGTCCAGGTCGGTGCCGATCACGAGATCTCGATTCCCAAAGTCTGGGAAGGGATCGAACCCTACTGGCTGGGTGAAGCCGGCTGCGACCTGACGCAGCGGGACCATGACGCCCAGTACACGCCGAGCAGTCCGCCGGCGCAGAACTGAGCGGACCTAACGTCACCTGGCGGGGGCCGGACAGTTGGCCGGCCCTCGTCGCCGCTCGCTCGCCTATCGCCTCGATCTGGGAAGCTCGCTGCATGCTGCAGGAGGTATTCGCGTTTCTCTATCAGTTCGGCGATGCCTTCGCCTTCCTGGTGCTCTCGGCGGCGGGATTGGCGATCATCTTCGGCATGATGGGGATCATCAATCTCGCCCATGGCGAGTTCATCATGTGCGGTGCCTATGTGACCGTCATCATGGCGCGCCTGGGCTTGCCGCTTCCGCTGGCCATCCTCTGCGGAGCTCTGGCTGCCGGGTTGGCCGGCATCCTCGTCGAGCGATTGATCATCCACCGGCTCTATCACCGGCCGCTGGACTCGATCGTCGCGACCTGGGGCATCAGCCTGATCGTCACCCAAACGGTGCTGATTCTGCTCGGCTCCACCATGCCCGGGATCGGCACGCCGCTCGACAGCTTCAGTATCGGGGCCTTCTCCTACTCCGAGTACCGGCTGGTACTGATGGCAGTCGCAGTCCTGCTTCTGATCGCTCTCTACCTGCTGTTCAACGTGACCCGCTTCGGCCTGCTTGCCAGGGCGACAATTCAAAAGCCGCAGATGGCGCAGGCGCTGGGTGTCAGAACCTCTCGGGTTTACAGCCTGACGTTCGGTTTGGGGGCCGCGCTCGCGGGACTGGCGGGCGGCCTCTACGCACCGACCATGACACTCGTCCCGACCATGGGGGTCACCTTTATCGTCGAGAGCTTCGTGACCGTGGTCGTCGGCGGGGCGGATGTCTTTCTCGGCACTGCGCCGGCGGCTGCCGTGCTGGCCTTGATCAAGGCGGTGATGACCGGATGGCAGGGGCAATTGTTCGGCCAGATCGGTCTGCTGGTAACCGTCATCATCGTGATTCGGATCCTGCCGCGGGGTATCTCGGGATGGTTCCTGAAGGAGCGGACATGAGACGCCGGTCTCTAAAAGCGCCCGCCGTCTGCCAGCTCGGGTCATGGACGGTATGATCGAGACTCCGCAGACCCACTCCGGCGATCCGCGTCCGCGCGCTGCACGGCTGGCACCTCTGCCGGGCCTGCTCGGACGGCTCAACGGCCCCCAGACCCTAGGGCGCGGTCGGGTCTTCTGGAGCGGCTTCGCGTTGGTTCTGGCCTTGGCCGTCGCCTATCCGCTGTTCGTCGATGGCTGGACCGTGGGCAATACGGCATACTTCTTCACCTGGACCTTCATGGCGATGGGCCTGTGCCTGATCTGGGGTTACGGAGGGTCGCTCAGCTTCGGACAAACGGCTTTCTTCGGCCTGTCCGGCTACAGCTATGGCGTTCTCGCGATCAATCTCGGCAGTGCCTACGGGCTGACCTTTGCTGCCTTGGCGATTGCGGTCTCCGCCTCTCTGCTGCTGGCGGCCGTGCTCGGCTACTTCCTCTTCTATGGGCGGATCAGCGGGGTGTTTCTGGGAATCGTCACGCTGTCGGTGACCCTGGTGTTCGAGACCTTCATGGCGCAGACGGCCGGACCCGAATGGGCCATCGGCGCCGCCCGCCTGAACGGCTACAACGGGATGACGGGAATGCCGCCGCTGACCCTGCCCTTGCCGGGCGGCGACCTGGCCCTCTTCCCGGACATCCCGCTCTACTATCTGCTGCTGGCGGCGATGGTCCTCTGCTACCTCTCCCTGCGCGTGCTGGTGAACTCGCGCTTCGGCAACGTTCTGGTGGCGATCCGCGAGAACCCGCAACGCGCCGAGATGCTGGGTTACGATATCCGCCGCTACCAGCTCGGCACTTTCGTGATCGGCAGCGGGTTGGCCGGCCTCTCCGGGGTTTTCTACACCGCCTGGGGACAGTACATCACCCCCAGCAGCATGGGCCTGACGGCGGCGGCCCTGCCGATCGTCTGGGTTGCCGTGGGCGGGCGCCGCGACCTGACGGCCACCTTGCTCGGCACCCTGGTGGTCCTCTTCGGCTTTCAGAACCTGACGGTCTACGGCAGCCAGTATGCCCTGGTGGTGATGGGGCTGCTGCTGCTGCTGACCGTTTTGCTTGCGCCGGAGGGCTTCATCCCCGGTCTCGTCCGGGTCTTCGCGAAGCTGACCCGCACCGGTCGGGGCGCCCCAGGGGAGCCGGAAAAAGACCGGGAGAGCCAAGCTTGAGCATCGCCGAGACCAGCGCGAGCATCCTCGAGACGGTCGGCCTGCAGAAGAGCTTCGGCGGCGTCCAGGTAGCGCGCGATCTCAGTTTCGAGATGGAGCGCGGGGAGGTCCATTGCCTGATCGGCCCAAACGGTGCGGGCAAGTCGACCTTCTTCCGCCTCGTTCTCGGCGAACACAAGCCAACGGCCGGGCGCATTCTCTTCAATGGCCAGGACATAACCGACCTGGCCTCCTTCGCGCGGATCCGTAAAGGAATCAGCGTCAAGTTCCAGGTGCCGGGTATCTTCAAGGACCTGAGCGTCTGGCAGAACCTGGAGATCGCCCTACAGCACCATCTCGAGGGCCAGAGTCTGTCTGCGGAGATCGCGCAGATCCTGGCTTTCGTCGATCTCAGCTCGGCTGCGGCCGAGCTGGCCGGCAACCTGTCGCACGGTCAGCAGCAGTGGCTGGAAATCGGCATGGCCGTCAGCGTCAAGCCCCGGCTATTGCTGCTCGACGAACCAACGGCGGGCATGTCGCCGGACGAAACCCGCAAAACCGGAGAGATGGTCAAGACGCTGAAGACCGAAGGCGTGTCGGTGTTGGCGGTCGAGCACGACATGGAGTTCGTCCGTCAGATCGCGGACCGCGTGACCGTCCTTCACATGGGCCGGCTTTTCGCACAGGGCTCCATCGCCGAGATCGAGGCCGACGAGCGGGTGGCCGAAATCTATCTGGGGACACCCCATGACACGTGAGGCCGAAACCCAGCTATCGGCGAGGACCCGGACCGGTATAGGATCGGCGCCGCTTCTGCAGGTCGATGCCCTGCGCGGCGGCTACGGCGGCAAGCCGGTATTGCAAGAGGTCGGTTTCTCCGTCGGCCGAGGGGAGATCGTCGCGATCATCGGGCGCAACGGCGTCGGCAAGACCACGCTGATGCGCAGCCTGATCGGGCTGATGCGCGCGGACGCCGGCAGCATCCGTTTCGAGGGAAAGGAGATCGGCAGCCTGCCTGCGGACCGTAGAGCCCGTCTCGGCCTCGGCTATATTCCCCAAGGCCGCGAAGTCTTTCCGCGCATGACCGTACGCGAGAACCTGCAAGTCGGCGAGACGCTGTCGGCGGCGGGAAGCGACCCCGACTATCAGACGGTCTACGATTTCTTTCCCGTGCTCCGCCAGCGCGCCCGGCAACGCGCCGGCACTCTCAGCGGCGGACAGCAGCAGCAGCTTGCGATCGGGCGGGTGATGGTGGGGCGGCCGAAGCTGATGCTGCTCGACGAACCGTCGGAGGGCATCCAACCGTCGATCGTTCAGGACATCGGCCGTGCCATCAAGAAACTCAACGCGTCGCAGGGTCTGACGGTTCTGTTCGTCGAACAGAACCTCGACATGATCCAGTCGATGGCGCAGCGCGGCTACGTCATGGACAAGG